>JADFLZ010000126.1 GCA_022564135.1 Candidatus Zixiibacteriota bacterium | reverse complement strand
ATAAGCGCCCAAGGCGGTCATGCCGAGGTTTGCATAGTCAGGTACTTCTTGGCCACAAAATTGAGCTGTCTCACCTGATGAGGGTGTTAACAAGCCGTGGATTATTTTGCATCCAACAGCGGGCGGCCAGAATCCAAACTCGTCAACGAAGTCTGAACCACTATAACAGATGAACAGATCATCAAGAGTGTCGCACGCGATCAGGCCAACTTTGTAGTTCGGTTCAGCAAAGAACGAAAAGTAAAAGCTGTCAATAGGATGATCGGATTTATTATACATTTTGTATTGAAGATAGATGGACATTCCTTCAGGGCCGGATGTTCGGATTTGTGAGGCATCCGCCGTGAACTGAAAAGTGTCAACCGGAATATGGCTTGTCTTGGTTATGCGAAAGACGGTTCCCTGCTCCGGCATATCCTGATTAAAAGGAGGTGCGCTGCCACCATCGACATTTATCAAAACCCACCAGCCTGGTTGTTCCCTCAAATAGCTGTAACTATTCCAGAATGTGCCGTTATTCATTGCATCCACATTGGCCAAGTATCCGGCTTCACCTGGGGAGTTGTCACCGGGAACGTAGCCCGTAAAGATATCGGTGAAGGGATCGTCGTCTCCAGAAGATGCGATATGCTCAAAGTATCCCGAGCCTGAATCCTCAGTCCCCCAGTTCTCCAGAGCAAAGACACGATTTTTATCTACCTCCCGTAGCAGCGGAATAAGCCTGTAATCATCGGAGGTATCGTCAACAGTTCCTGTGCCAATATTCCATACTTCAAACGGCACCCAGAAGATTGGTCTATCTGCTTCAAACGCTGTGGCATAACTGCCGCCGGAACTGGTGTCAGCTGGATCGCCGGTGAAACGTATTTCATAGTCATATTCGTCAACAATATAGAATTGTTTAGGCCAGCTAACATAGTACTGCATAAGAAAGTCCTCGAAAGTCAATCGCCCGGCGCGATGTATCGCCCACATTCCATCGCCCAGCTGCTGCCGGTCGGTTAATTCGATTTGGTTTCCGACGCTGTCGTAACCGGTGGGAAAGTCTTGTTCGGGCAAAGCTCCGGCAACCGGCGGGTCCAGCAGTCCGCCACCGTTAGCTACAACCTGAAAGCTCTCAAAGGAGTTAGACATACGGTAGACAACAACTCTAAAGCCCAGGGAAGTTTCAATTACGTTACCGACAAAACCAACCTCAAGCGGAAAGTCAGACACTACAACTGTCGACGTAGTCAGGTCAGTCAATTCTGCGATCGCCCCCAAGAGTTGGTCTTCTCTAACTACCAGCTGATAGTCATGACCGGAAAGCAGACTATGATCAGTTATATTAACAAAGGCTGAGATCATTCTCGGTGAACCGTTGGTGATTTTTGTCAAATCAAGCGACCATTGCAGCGGGACCTTGATGTCCCCGTCATCTTTGGACGCCCAGGCTGTTAGCTGCACTTCCACTCCGAGAGGCTCAATGCTACTCGCTTCGCTTTCTTGTCGGTTGGGATCGACGTCATTGAAAACTGTCCACAGCGTCTGTTGCCCGGACAATTTAGGTTTACCCGCATCATCAACCGGCGCGCCCAAATGAACCGGCCAGTCCAGGTAGTCTTGATTGGGATTATTCTCCATACTGTCGGAGTAAAGCTTATATACTCGATGAGATGAATCGGGCGTGACATATGTTTCGTTCACGATAGGTCCCGGAGTGTAGCCATCGGTGTACCCGCTTGCTGTAACTCGTAACTCTCCGTTAACCTTGCCCCTTATCCATGCGCCAGCCATCCAGAGAACATAGGGATCAAATATAGAATCATCCAGCTGATCCAGAGAGACTAACGGGTAGATTGCCCCTGTTTGGTGCGTGCCATTTTTAATTTCAGGTCCAAATCTGCCATGATTGGAGACTGTCAGAGCCAGATTATTAGCAGCCAATACCGTAAAATGGTCGCCTTCAAATGATTGTGTAAATTGACTGATCTCATTTGATTTAAATGATGGCTCAGAAAGTAAACTGACGGACGCCATGAGCACAATCGTTATGCTGATAGCCAGGACTGTAAGTTGGGCGCGCATTGTTTAACACTCCTGTAAGCAAATTATTCAATAAAAGCAGTAGTAATTTACTATAAATGTACTATTTTGTCAACAACATTTTTTGTAGAGGTGGGGGGAATCGTCTGAGATGCTGAGCAAAGCGAAGCGAACCCCCGTCCGAACATAATGCCAGGTCGTCCTCTACGTGTGTAGTTTGTCTATATCTATTCATCAAAACCGCTGCCGGCACATGTGATATACCTCTTTTAAAAAACTGACTTCTTATCCAATAAAGAGATACTTTCTCCACATTGCAACCTAATCTACGAAACGCTCCGCTGTGACCAAATTGTGACTTTTCTCGACGGCTGCGGATGCCTATTATGGATTCTTTTTTTGCTGCTTGTCTTGCTTCTTTTGTGCCTTTTGTGCATCCTTGCTTTTTTTCTGCTTGTCGCTCTTATTCTTATCCTTTTTACCACCTTTGTCACCCATGGAGTGGTTCCTTTCCGTTTGAAATTTCCTGTTCTACGAATATTGTGTCGCAATAAACTGGAGGTGGGGGGAATCGAACCCCCGTCCGAACATAATGCCAGGTCGTCATCTACGTGTGTAGTTTGTCTATATCTATTCATCAAAACCGCTGCCGGCAAACAGGCCACGATAATGACTAGCCTTTTAGTTTAAGCTGAGCTTAAAGGCGTTATTCAGCCGAGTCTTCATTATCGACGCCGTGACCCCAACCCCGAAGACAGAGAGTCAGGCACGACGAGCTGTGCTAAGTTACCTTAGGCAGCCATGGCATAATTATTGCCAATTAGATTGTTTGCTCTGGTTTTTAACGAGGACCTAAGCGACCTCGACACGCCAACAACCCCTCACTATACCCGTCGAATCCATATCACCCCCAAAACACGTTTGGGCGTTTCTAAAAATCTCGACATAATCGTCAGGGATTATTTATATAATCTAGAGTATAATATACCGTATCGGCTCTTTTTTTTCAAGTGTCCACTCCAGAGCCTATGGTTGTTAACGTCTTCCGGCAGAGAAAGTTCTGCGATTTACGGCTCATAATTTTAGTTGTCTCTAAAGCCATAATCGGCTACCTACAGAGGCAGGAAGCTCAAATAATCGCCTAAAAAGGAGAAATTCTAGATGTTTACCTTCAGTACCGACCTAAAAGACAACCTGCCCGATTTTGGCCTGCTGTTTTTGCGTATGTCCGTGGGGCTTTTTATTGTGTTTGGCCACGGCTGGGACAAGCTGCTGAATTTCGGCACCATGTCGTCTCAGTTCCCTGACCCGATTGGGCTGGGGTCTACAATAAGTCTGGCTTTGACAGTCTTTGCCGAAGTATTCTGCGGGCTGGCTTTTGCGCTGGGACTGGTCACCCGTTTTTCGGCACTGCCACTCATAATCATGATGCTGGTAGCAGCAGCAGTTATCCATGCCGACGACCCCTGGAGCAAAAAAGAGTTCGCGCTTTTGTACCTGATTCCGTTTGTGACTGTCTTTTTGTCCGGCCCCGGAAAATACTCGCTGGACAGGATACTTTTTAAGAATAAGTAATCGGACTAAGAGGGCTGACCCTTCGACTCCGCTCAGGGTGACAATGTTGTCATTGCGAAGCCCGATGAAATCGGGGTGTGGCAATCTCGCTTCAAATTACTGAGATTGCCGCGTCACTTCGCTCCTCGCAATGACGGATTTTGGGTGCGCCACCCCACGGGACTTTGTCCGCTTGGTATTGGATCATGAGGGATAAGAGAATGTAGCTCAATAATCTTGAGCTTATATTACTGGCTGGACTCTCGCAGGCGCAAGAGTGGCGGAATAGGGCGTGGAATGACACACACCGGCAAATCGTTAATGCTTATTGTTATTTTTAGTCGGCTTGAGATAAGTATCCAGGAATTTATTATTCAGCAAATCTTTGAGCGAGGTGTAAATCGAGCGGCTTTTGTAACCGAATTCGTCACGGGCTTTTTTTGAAGAAAAGGCCCAGTCGTAATCCAAGAGCCGCACCAGATCGGGGTAGTAAGAAATTTTTGATTTCCCCGTCAAAACTCCAAAGGTTACTGCCAGCCGCGAAGTCACTTTATAGAAACTTTTGGGAAATCTCAACAGATGCGGCGCCAGGCCTACTTCTGTCGAGGCCGCCAGTGCCAGTTCACGCGCCGTGATGTTGTCGCCGCCGAGAATATAACGGTTGCCCGGCCGGCCCTTTGTCAGGGCTGCAACTATGCCTTTGGCACAATCGCGGATATCGACCAAATTCAGACGGTTGGGCAGGTCCGGCAGGATTAATCTTTTGAGCATCTTTTTGGCTTTGGCGCGGTCGTTTAAGCCTCGCGATGGCGCTATGACTATCGATGGATTTACAATGACCAGTTCCATCTGACTATTCTCTGCCAGCTTAAACAATTCTGTTTCGGCGGCATGTTTGGTCATAATGTACGGAATACGCAAGGCCGATAAATTAAACTCAAACTCTTCGTTGGCCAGGTCGGTGTCGCATTTTAGATGTTCCGAATTTTTTGTGCGCGGCACTCCGCCGACTGCCGCAACCGTGGAAATATGCAGAAACCTCTTTACACCATTTTTCTGAGCGGCATTAAAAAGATCTACCGCCGCCATGGTATTGACCCCCGCAAACTGAGTGAATCTGTCCTGACGAAAATTTACTATGGCAGCCGTATGAATAACGTAATCGATACCTTCGGTCAGCCCGGACAGAGCCTCCCGGCTGCGCAAATCGGTTTCTCTTTTTTCCAGACCCAGCGAATCTAAAAAGGTACAATCGGAGCCGGATCTTACCTGGGCTACGGGTTTGAGCCCGAGTTTGCTCAATTCATAGATAATTTGCTGCCCCAAACGTCCGCTGGCGCCGGTTACCAGTATATTTTTGCCTTGTAGTGTCATAATTTATCTGTAAAGTTTACCGAATATGTTGATAAATCAGTTATATTCAAAGTGAATTTTGATTTTTATAACATTAGATATATGAAAAAGTTTCTGAAAAAAGCCTGGGAAGGCTGGAAAAAAATAGCGCATCGTATTGGCAGGTTTCAGACGATGCTATTGTTATCTCTCTTTTATTTTCTGGTTATCGCTCCGCTGGGGTCGTTATTTCGGCTCTTCGGCTGGGACCCGCTTGAAACCAAGGGCTTTAAATCCTGCAAACAATCAAGCTGGAGGAAAATCGACAGCAAATCACACCAACTTGAGTCACTGAAACACCAAAGTTGATATGAGGATTCTGGGCATATCATGTTTTTATCATGACGCTGCGGCAGCTTTGGTAGTTGACGGACAACTTCTGGCCGCTGCCAGCGAAGAGCGGTTTTCCAGAATAAAGCAGGATCCGGAATTTCCGATTTCTGCCATAAAATTCTGCCTCGAAAAAGCCGGCACCGAAGCTGCCGAACTTGACTATGTCGTTTTTTATGACAAGCCCTTTACGAAATTCGACCGCATCCTAAGCGGCTACATGGCCACGCCTTTTAGATCATTTAAAAGTTTTCGGCTGGCTATGCCGGTCTGGCTCAGGCAAAAACTCTGGATCAGCAGTATCATCGACAAGGAACTTGACTACAAAGGGGAGATATTATATTTGCCTCATCATTTGTCGCATGCCGCCGGGGCGTTTTTTGGCTCGCCCTTTGAAAAATCTGCGATACTTACTGTCGATGGCGTTGGTGAATGGGCCACCGCATCCTACGGCATAGGTGACAACAATAAAGTAGAACTGATAAAAGAGATGCACTACCCGCATTCTGTTGGTCTGTTGTACTCTGCCTTGACTTATTACCTGGGCTTTCAGGTTAACTCGGCTGAATATAAAGTGATGGGGCTGGCGCCGTACGGTCAGCCTGTCTATCAGCAGCTAATTGAAGAACATCTGGTGCGAATTTGTGACGACGGCTCGATCTTTTTGAACATGGCATATTTTGATTACCACTTTGGCCAGACAATGACCGGTAAAAAAATTGAACAATTGTTTGGCAGGCCGAGGCGGACGCCGGAATCCGGTATTGAAACATTTCATGAAAACGTAGCGGCTTCTATTCAGGCAGTGACAGAAAAAATAGTTCTGAAAATGGCGGCGCATATCAAAAAAGAGACGGGCATGAAAAAGTTGTGTCTCTCCGGCGGTGTGGCGCTTAACTGCAAAGTTAACGGACTTCTTTTGAAACAAGGCTTGTTCGACGAAATTTACGCGCAGCCTGCCTCCGGTGACGCCGGAGGTGCTGTTGGTGCAGCGCTTTACACACATTATCGGGTTAGCGGTGAAGACAAAAAAAATCAGCCGTTTTTTACGATCGGGCCGGGCTACTCAGACGACCAGGTCAAACAATTTCTGAATGAAAACAATATTACATATAGAACTGGCGAGCTCGAGCTGCACATCAAATACGTGGCCGAG
>JADFLZ010000125.1 GCA_022564135.1 Candidatus Zixiibacteriota bacterium | reverse complement strand
GGCGTAATTTCTACCAGAGTCTCATCGACAAATAAAATTGCCGGGTCGATTGGGTTGCGATTGATATCAGTCAACCCGGTTGGTTCAATAGTTATCAGAGTCGGGATTATGCTGGCAAGAGGCCCGGTAACGTCACCTATAGAATAAAAAACATCCAACAAGACGACATCACCATCAATATCAGAAATACTGGCACCAGAAACGGTATTAGTAATAGCTACCGCATAATGCGCACCAATGACGTCAAACGAGTTTACGCTGAAGAAAATAATGCTGTCAACAAATGGAATCAGCGGTGAGAGTTTAGTGCTGTCAATTATTATGTATCTCGAATCATAGCGAACGAGAAAAGAAGCACCATAGAGCAGGTCGATGTTAAAGATTTTAATACTAAGTAAGTGAGAAGAGGCATCGCTAAGCGCGAAGGCGTCATATCTGGGAGTGCTTTTCATAACCGGCACCACCGGCGACATCGAAATAGGCACCACTGTAACATCGCCTGCTGCGAGCATCACAACAGTCACACCTTCATAGATGACAATGCCGTCTGAGAGTCTCATGGCCCGGGCCGTGAATTCCAAATCAACGCCCGAAGGCAGGCTGTCGATCTGGCCTTCAACAAATTGACCGTTTAAGGTCAGCAGCTGTTCGGCAACGACACTATTTGAAATTAGTTCTACAACCGTGACCTGAAACTGGTCTACCTGTGCCAGTAGTTTCGGTGAGGCTCCGGCCGTATTGATACGAACAGTCAGCGAACTATAATCAAGTTGCTGGTTTACAATTTTGCTTTCGCAGCCACAGAGAATTCCAACGGCCAGCAAAGCTGCTGCAAAAGAAACATTTCTATATATTTTTAATCCATATTTCATGATTTTATCATCCACCTAAATTGCGGCCGATAAACTGGTGCTTAACTGATATCCGCTGAGTTCAATCGTTTTGCCGTCGGCATCGCCGGTCATGAACTTAAACCAGAAGGAGGCACGATAGCGTTTTGAAAAGATTTTATTTATGGAGCCGCCCGAGGTAAATATTCTTGATTCGCCCAGATTTTCTTCGTTGCCTTCTATCAATAAAAGCGAAAACAGCGGTGAGAAGCGCCAGCCGCCAGGTACGTATCTTCCGAATTCAAACGAAAAGACCAACTCGTTGCCGTATAGCTTTAGCCTGTCAATAATACTGCTGGCCTGAATGTCATAGCGGCTGTTTCGCCCGCGAAACAAATAACCAGCCCCTGCGGATACACGGTATCTGTCGTCATCATAAACGCCACGGGCTCGAAATCCGAAAAGCTGACCCTGTTTGAAAACTTTATTTTTATCCAGTTTGTCGTCCATGTACAGACTGTAATTCATTGAAAAAGAATAGGCAGTTGTCTTACTGCGGTTGGTAATTCCAAAGTCTGCTGAAAAGACATCACCCGGGTCATATTCACCAATTCCAAAATAAGGATTATAGGAGCCGATATATTCAAATCCGACACCAACACCCAATACCGTATTTTCGGTTATATTATTGGCGGCCCCGACTGTGAATCTTAAACCAAGTCCCTGACCGAAACTTCTCATAGGGAAATCCAAAAAATTCTGTGACAGCATTTCAATTATTGCCCTGTCATCGTTTATGCCAAGCTCTGTTTTTCCGACCGGAAGATTAATCCCACCGCTCACCATCACTCTGTCTTTGGCAAATGTCCTGCTCAGTTCAATGCGAGCGTCACCCACTCCACCCAGATATCTTTCACCTTTAGTTTTACCAAGCTCCAGATTGTTGCTCGAGCCGGCCAGATAATAACGGACTTCGATATTTTCCTGAATGGCAACATAACCGCTTAGTGGCACCCAGAACTGATTCAAGCTGATCTTCTCATTCGAAGGATACTTGAGTGTCCAGTGAGTGTAGACAAAGCCGGTAGCCGAATTACTCAAATTATTGGAGATAATTTGAGCTGCTACCTGAGTGCAGCTTACCAGGACAAAAACAACAAGCAGGCTGTTCAGCCCTTGAATTTTAAAATTAATCACCGTCTAAATTTCCTTTTACAGCGGCAGAGCCAGGTGCTGCTACATTAGGCGGAGGAATAGGAGTTTCGGTCGGGTTTTCATCGCCCGGTTCTAAAACATCGCTATCTGTAATAAAAGAGGTCAGTAGCGCGCCGCTTTGATTTCCAGCCGAACTAGCCGTTGCAACAAACGAAGTTTCCAGATCCAATGAAGTTGCCGCACCAAACTGGCGGTTAGAAATTGCAACCTGCGTATTCGCGATCTGCACTTGTGCTCTGGAAAATCCTCTATCAAGCAGTAAGGCATTATGAAATTCCTGTTCGGCCTGATTATACATGCCGCGGCTCAAAAATTCCATGCCTCTGCTATAGGCCATAAAGGCAGCCATTGACTCAGTAGGTTCGACCATAATTGAGTCGCGCTCGCTGGGTGATGTTTCAATCCCCAAAAATACCAGAAGATCAAACACAAACGCTTTCTGAGCACGGAGCAGCTGCTTCAAATTTAGTTCAGCTTCGGCGGGACTGGTAATCTGCGATGTGGCTTCGACAGTATTGATCAAGGCACCGGCAATGCGGATTCTGGAGACGCCGCTTACCGACAGCTTGGCGGTAACTACATTACGACTGCCCAGTAGTCTGCCCATTCTCGGAGCGAGTGAAACGTCGACATAAGGCGAAGTTGCCAGTTTTAACTCCCTTAAGAGGAGTTCAACTTTCAGCCGTTCCACCAGACGAAGCTGTTTAACTTTGGCCAGGTCAACCATTGTAAAATCAGCCAGTCCTGCGGCGATAGGAGCGTTTTCTGGTGAGAGCAGAGAGCCATCAAACGTAACCACGGCAATCGTGTTTTCGGGAATAGAACCGACTACTAAGGTTGTCTCCTGCGAAATCGCAAGACTTATCTGTGCTTTGAGACTGATGCGAACCAGGTCATCCACGCGTGACTTAAGCAGCGCTCGTGTTTTTTTGTCGGGATCAAGCAACAGAGCATCACTCATAGCTGAAATAGCGCTGTCATAAAGTTCCTGCGCTTCATAGACCAGCCCGAAGCACAACAAAGTGAAAGGGTCTTCCTGACTCGCTCTTGAGAGTGCCTTTAGTGCCTCGGAGTAATTTTCCGCCTTGTAGTGAGCAAAGCCCAGGTCCCGCCAGACATCGTGTTTTTCAGGATTCTTGGCCAGCTCCTGACTATATACTTCTATCGCTCGAACGTATTCTCCCTTATCAACAAGATTGCGACCTTTGGCCGACCAGTTCCCTCCACAGGAACTGAGCACAAACAAGCAAAGTGCCGATATTAAAAGCGGCAGGAGCAGACGTTCGAGCTGCTTAATTTTAAATCTTGAAATTACGGCTGTCATACTTTATGTCGAAAGAGGCCGATAAACTTCCATTTTCTGTTTAGCTTCAGTAAAGTCATTATCTAAATCATAGGCTTTCTTGAAATTCTGAAAGGCCTCGCCATATTTTTCGCTTGTTTCATTTTCAAGGCCGGCCGAGTAATACCGGGCTGCTTCGGGCGAAGAGGTGCCGCCAAGTTTCAGCTCTTTACGGTCTTCTTCAGATATATACAGGTCCAGCTCATCGCAGATTTTTGTGACGAGTTCTTTTTCCATTTCAAAATAATTGGAGCCGCCCTGATGATTGATAACTGCGATTACTTCCGAAGTTGCCACATCAACAATCCGGACAACCATCATAGTGTTGTCTTTGTCTATCTGGGTGAAGCCACCAAAGACCATCAAATGAGCGCTTAGTATCTTACCGGCTTCAACCGCAGTCGCCTGGTCAACCACGCCGCTTTTGGCCAGGTCCAGTTCTTTGATTAAGAAGTCGATCTTGTCTCTTTCGACAATTTTAAGTGAACTGATTTTTTTGAAATCGACCAGGAAATTTTGCGAGAGGCCGGTCCCCAACCCACCTAAAGTTTTCTGATAATCTCCGATTGAAGTGTTTTCAAAGGGAAGCGGCACTGCGATTGTTCTTAGCTTAACTTTTTTAGACTCTGTCTTGCCGGTTTTTGCGTTTGTAAACTGTACCGTGATTTCATCTTCCTGTTCGCAGGTAAAAGTATTGGCGGCGTAGGTTAACTTGTACCACTCTTTACGCAGTTCAATAGGCCACTTGTTGCCGGGCAGTTCAATATAGCACGGGCCGACTTTTGATATTTTTTTGAGATAGCCGACTGCGGTCTTTTTGAACTCATCACCTTTGCAGTTATAAATAATTCCGAGCATTTCATAGGCTGCAATTGAATCTTCGGGGGCGAGGTTGGTTCGCTTAAAGAGGTCTTCGACCAGGGCAATGCCTTCATCAAAATTTCCCCAGATGTGCTGCTCCCAGGCATCGTTTACGACATCACTTACGCTTTTTTCCTCAGAACTTACAGAGCTGACCATCATGGCTGAAAATACTGTAAGCAGCAAGAGAGCAGATAATATGGCCGATAAATTTGATTTTTTCATACTGTTTCCTCAGTCTAAAAAGATTACTGCGCTGGTCTAACTATATACTATTATACAGCTTAATTAGCAAGCAGGTTATTACTTGACTATTATAGTGCCGTCCTGGAAATTAAACATAATGCGATTTTCCACACCCGATTTGATAACAACGTTTTTACTCATTTCCTCGCCAATTTCTTCCCAGCGCACCTTAATAGTATGCTGACCAGCTCTAATTTTTAACGTTTTAGGGGTCTGTTTGTCCTTTTGGAGCTGGCCATCAACATAAATCTGAGCCAGATGAGGTATAGAAGCTACCACCACGTCAACCATTGGTGCCAGCGGAACGGCATCTGCGGAAGTTTTTTCCGTATTGCCATTATTGGTGATTATTGGTGGGGGAGAAGGTTCTTTTTCAGAAGTGATATTTATGGCAAATGCGACAGCTTGTGAAAACTCGCTCAATCTTCCTTGAGTGTCTGTCGACTGAACTCTCCAAAAATACTGCCCGTTGGAAAGATTAGCAACTAAGCTAAAGGTCGTGTCGTTTATGTTGTTTACCTGGGTGGGCTGATCAAAAGAACTGCTGGATGCATACTCCAACGCATAACCTCCGTCAGCTGCGGGTACAGAGCCCCAGATGAAAGTTGGGTTCTGGGTCTCGAGTTGTTCACCGCTGAGTGGCGAATAAAGAGTCGGTGCTTTTAGTTCAGTTATTACAGGCTCTACGACGGCACAGTTGATTCCCAACAGGGGACAGCTGGTAAAATAAAACAGGACCGCCAGCGCCGCTATGGCTCCGGCTATACCAATGAGCATTCCTTTTGGCTTTGATGCTGGTTTTTTCCCACCGGTTGTGTCTATAATAACTGTCGCTGCTTCGCCGCTGTCGCTTTTTTGAATCGCCATAGTCGGGTCGGATTTCATCGCTGCCAGTATGGCGTCTTCCATCTCTTTGGCCGACTGGTAGCGTTCATCCGGATTTTTTGCAAGTGACTTGAGGATAACTCGGTCGAGCTCAGGGGAAATACTCGGAGTATGCACGCTTGGCTTGGCTGGTATCTTAGACATTTTGTCATCGCGAATTTGGTAAGGATTATTGCCTTCAAAGGGAAGTTTCCCGCAGAGCATATAATAAAAAGTCACGCCGGTGGCATAAATATCAAACAGAAAGTTGTTGGCGTCGGGCTGGGCGCTGAACTGCTCGGGCGCCATATAAGCCGGGGTGCCAAAAGCAGTACCGACAGCAGTCAGCTGGGGGTCGGTCTGAGCTTTGGCAATTCCAAAATCAATTACTCTCACAAATTTGCCATCTTTGAGCATGACGTTGCTGGGTTTGATATCACGATGCGAGATGCCGTTTTTATGGGTATCTTCAAGAGTGTCCAAGACCTTGGTGATAATGCTGACGGATTCGGCAATATCAATTTTACCCCGCTGGTCGATAAGTTCCCCGATGGTAGGACCATTTATATACTGCATGGCGATAAAGGGCTGTCCCTCAAATTCGCGGGCTTCAAAAATTGTGATAATATTCGGATGTTCAAGCGCTGCCGTAGCTCTGGCTTCTCTGAAAAAACGCTCTTTTAAAGTTTTGTCTTGGGTATATTCCGGGGGCAGGAATTTTAAAGCCACCCGTCTGGGCAGGTCCTGGTCTTCGGCCAGATAGACCGAGCCCATACCTCCGGAGCCAAGCTTGCGAATAATATTGTAATGGCTAAAAGTCTTATTTTCCATGGACCGTAATTGAATCTAATTATTGGGTTAGAATCAAGAAAATACTCGGTTATTGCTCGATAATTTCGATCTCAACCGGTCCGGTTACCTTGGCCACACAGGCCAGACGGCATTCGCCCGGTTTCAGTTCACAAATGTCTTCCAGCGCTTCTTCTTCGGTGTCACCAATAGTGCTCAAGTTCTCCTGTCCTGAGAGTATTCTGATGGGGTCGCTGCCGCACATGCCGGCATGGCATTCGGCGTTGATGGTGTAGCCATTAGCTTCGGCTATTTCGCAAATTGTCTGGCCGGGCTGAATTGGAAAAGTCCTGCCGTCATTTTTAA
>JADFLZ010000124.1 GCA_022564135.1 Candidatus Zixiibacteriota bacterium | reverse complement strand
TACAGTTATCTTTTTCTTTTTAAGAATGACGTCTGCTTCGGGAGTTACCGGACCGTTGGCGCCCTCGGCCAAAATTTTGCATTTCACTCTTGAGGCGTTTGCTTTGGTAATCTGATTTTCAAGCGCTGCCGGTATCAGAATATCTACTTTCTGAAATAGAATTTCTTTGGGGCTGGATCTGACGGCGCCTTTGAAACCTACAATAGTTTTCTTAGCTTTAAAATAATCGCTGAGCGCCTTGACATTAATTCCTTCGGGATTATGCAGAGCGCCGGTTACTTCAGAAACATAGGTTATCTTAACGCCCATCTCTTCAAGTAGACGGGCCGAGACCGAGCCGACATTTCCGAAACCCTGTATTGCTGCTGTGGCCTGGCTCAAATCAAGCCCGATTTGAGACGCAGTTTCTCTGATAGTAATCATAACCCCCCGGCCGGTAGCATCCACTCGTCCTTTGGAACCTCCCAGTACCAGCGGCTTGCCGGTGACAGCGGCGGGTTCGGCATGTCCTTTATGCATCGAAATTGTATCCATAATCCAGGCCATCACCTGCGGACCGGTGCCGACATCTGGCGCGGGAACATCAGATTCCGGACCAAAGACATGCATCATATCGGCGGCGTAGCGACGGGTGAGTCTCTCCAGTTCACCGACCGACATTTTGTTGGGGTCGCAAATTACGCCTCCTTTGCCGCCGCCAAAGGGAATATTGACAACCGCGCATTTCCAGGTCATCCAGGCTGCCAGCGCCTGAACTTCATCAAGAGTTACATCGGGATGATAGCGGATGCCTCCCTTGGCCGGACCGCGCGCAATAGAATGCTGCACCCGGTATCCCACAAATATTTTATAAGTACCGTCATCCATACGCACCGGCAGATTGCAAATAGTGCTGCGTCGCGGCATTTTTATGAAATTGATTATGGACTGGTCGAGCTCCAGTAATTTTGCGGCCTGGTCTATCTGTTTTAGTACGTTGCCAAAGATTGAAATAGGCAGAGTAGTTGTCTTTTTTGCTACCAGGCGCTTGGGGTGACGCGGCACCTGACGTCGTATTTTAACTGAACTGGCTTTTGCAGGTTTTGCCATCAGGCAGTCTCCTTAAAGCAGGCCTATTGTTTCGGCCGCAATGAAATCATCTGAGAGTTCTTATCATAAAAACGCCACAGCAAGCCGGCGCCTTCTTTAATTCCGACTCGTGTGGTTTTTCCAATACTTTTCACTTCCCTCTGACGGTCTTCAAGATAGATGGTCTCCCCGCTCAAATCAAGACCGCTGTGCACTTTAGAGATGCCAAACGAACGGCAAAATCTGCCCGGACCTCTCAGCAGATCTTTCTCTTTGCAGCCGGGTGAATTTTCTTTCATCGCCTGCAGACCTTCTTCAGGCTCAGCCGCCCGCAGCAGCACTGCCGCTGCAAAATCTTCTTTTTCAGTCACAAAATTCAGGCAGTGATACATACCGTAGATAAAATAGACGTAGGAAACCCCTCCCGGACCAAACATAACTGCTGTTCTTTTGGTCTTTCCTCTGGAGGCGTGGCAGGCCGGGTCATTCTTGCCAATATAGGCTTCAACTTCGACTATTCTGGCGGACAGCTTCTGATGCCGGCCGTTAAAAACAATCTGCTTGCCCAAGAGCTCTCTGGCTACTTGCAGAGTAGGACGTTCAAAAAAATTTCGGTTTAATTTGGTTGGTTTTTTTGCAGGCACTTTTTTTCGTTACCTTGGTTAAACCATGCTTTCGAAAAAGAAAGGGTTGTTTCTGCGCTCGGAGCCGACGGTGGTGCTGGGACCGTGACCGGGCAGACAAACGATATCATCCGGCAGCGGTAATATCTTTTTCTGGATTGAATTCAGTAAAGTCTTAAACGAGCCCCCCGGCAGGTCTGTTCGGCCAATTGAGGCTTGAAAGAGAGTGTCACCGGTAAATAAAATTCCTGCGGTTTCATCAAGTAAGCAGACTCCTGCTCTGGAATGACCGGGCGTGAACAGAACCCGCAAATTTATATCTCCAAAACTGTAGGGTGTTTCATCTTCGAAAAGAAAGTCCGCATCGGGGGCGGTAATCGGCTGTCCTAATAGAGCAGAACCGTTTTCAGTTGTATCTTTTAAGAGAATTTCTTCGCCTTTACCTATATAGATTGGAATTTCATAGCGCTCTTTGATATCTGCCAGCGCTCCGATATGGTCGCAGTGGCCGTGAGTCAGCAGAATGGCTAATAGCTTTATGCCCAGCGAATCGACTTTCTTGATAATCTGCTCAGGGTCCGCCCCGGGATCGATTATAATCCCCGATTTGCTGGCTTCGCTGAAATACAGATAGCAGTTGACTGCAAAATCACCGACAACTATTGTCTCAAGTTTCATATTCATAATAGAGAGCCAAGATATCGGCGCTATATGTCCTGTCAACCCAATTTCTTAATTTTCCAGATCTATCAAATGTTCCCAATGTTTCATTTGTTGCTATCATAAAATTTCTGTTACATAATGTCTGGTAGTAATAACACTAAAGCCTTAAGGCGGCAGCAATTGAGCATGGAAATAGATATAAAGAGCAAAATCCCGAAGCTAAAAGAGAAGCTTGAGAAGCTCGGGAGGTATCTTTGACCTCGACCAGCGCCGCCAGACCATCTTAAAACTCGAAAAAGAGTCCACCAACCCCAAATTCTGGGATAACAATCTATCGGCCCAGGCTACTCTCAAAGAAATAGCCACAGAAAAGAAATGGGTCGAAACCCATGAAAAACTGTCTTCGGAGCTTGAGGATATAGCCGAGCTTTATTCACTTAGCGCAGAAGAAAATAATCCCGAAGACGAAAAAGAGTTAAATGAGGCTATGGCAGAGCTGTCGCGCTCGGTAGATTCATTTGAAACTAACTCTCTTTTATCAGGCCCTGATGATTTCCGCGATGCTCTGGTTTCTATTCATCCCGGCGCCGGCGGCACAGAATCCCAGGACTGGGCCAGTATGCTTTTTCGGATGTACAACCGCTGGTGCGAACGCAAAGGCTTTACGGTAGACCTGCTTGATTACCAGCCGGGCGAAGAAGCCGGACTAAAATCGGCCACTATCAAAGTAAAAGGTGAGTTTGGTTTCGGGCTGTTAAAAGCCGAGTCAGGAGTGCACCGCCTGGTACGCATATCCCCGTTTGATTCAAACTCACGCCGACACACTTCGTTTGCTTCGGTCCATGTCTATCCGGTGGTCGAAGACAATGTCGAAATTGAGATTAAAGATGAAGACCTGCGCATTGACACCTACCGGGCTTCGGGAGCCGGCGGCCAGCATGTTAACAAGACTTCTTCGGCCATAAGACTTACCCACGCACCCAGCGGGATTGTAGTAACCTGTCAGTCGGAACGCAGTCAGCACAAAAATAAAGAAGCCGCTATGACAGTTCTCAAATCGAGACTTTACCAGCTGGAACTTGAAAAGCAGGCTAAAAAAATGGAGAAATTTGATAAAAACAAAAAGAAAATAGAATGGGGCTCTCAAATCCGCTCTTATGTTTTTCATCCCTACAGCATGGTCAAAGACCACCGGACTCTGGTCGAAGTCGGCAACACTCAGGCTGTAATGGACGGCGACATCGACCAGTTTATTGACGCATACCTCTCTGACCCAAATTTGAAAGATTAGCCTCTGATATGAACGAGCCAAACAACATATCTGCTCCCATGAAGGCGATTTATGAAAGAGCCAAATCCAATAAGAAGCGAATCGTTTTCCCCGAAGGCTCTGAGCCAAGAACTATAAAAGCGATTGCGGCTATTCTCGAAAATCAGATCGCCGAAGTGACATTCTTAGGTGACAGAAATGAAATTAACAATCTTGCCAGCGAGCTTTCTGTCGACTTAAGCCAGGCGCTGCTGATTGACCCCACCGCCAGCGATTTTTTTGACAAATTTGCAGCAGATTATGTTAAAATCCGGCAGAAAAAAAATATATCAGAAGAAAAAGCGATTCAGACATTAACCAATCCGCTTTATTTTGGGGCTATGTTAGTCAGAGCCGGCCAGGCGGATGCGATGGTAGCCGGAGCAGTCAATACTACTGCTGATGTAATCAGAAGCGCTATTCGGGTTTTAGGCCTCAAAAAAACTGTCAAGACAATTTCCAGCAGTTTTCTTATGATTATCCCTGAATATATGGGACAAAAAGACAAGGTCTTCCTTTTTGCCGACTGCGGGGTGCTGCCAAATCCTGACCCCGAAGAACTGGCCTCGATAGCAGCTTCAACAGCAGAAACTCTAAAACTGCTTTTTGGCATTGAGCCAAGCATCGCCCTGCTCTCTTTTTCGACAAAAGGCTCAGCCCGACATGCTGACGTCAGAAAAGTGACCGAAACTTTGAAGATATTAAACAGAGATTTCCCCGGCCTCAAAGTGGATGGCGAGCTGCAGCTTGATGCGGCTATCGTGCCCGAAATACAAAAGCAAAAAGCGCCGGATTCTATTGTTGCGGGAGAGGCCAATATCCTTATATTTCCAACCCTGGATGCAGGCAACATTGGCTATAAGTTGACTCAGCGTCTGGCTCAGGCCAAAGCAATTGGTCCGATTTTACAGGGGCTGACGAAACCGGTCAATGATTTGTCGCGCGGCTGTTCGACTGAAGATATAATAGATGCCGCAGCAATTGCCTGCCTGATGGCTGAATGAAAAACAAAAAGGAGCCAAGAGCTTAAAGATGAGCAGAAACATTTTTGAAGAGACTACCCCCTCGGAAAAACAAGCCGAAGACTTAAAATCCAGTTGCGGACTGGACTTTAATAATTTCACCAAGCTAAACAGACAGTACTGGAATCTGCCTGTCGAAGCGCTTTACGAAGAAAGTATTTTCCGCGGCGAATGCAGCCTCTCACGCATGGGACCTCTGGTAGTCAATACCGGCACTCACACAGCGCGGGCAGCCAAAGACAAATTTATTGTAAGAAATCCGGAAAGTGAAAAGCATGTCTGGTGGGATAACAATCAGTCGCTGGACCCTGAAAAATTTAAGAAGATTCAAAAGAAGATGCAGGAATTCGCGCAGGGGCGTGACCTGTTTGTGCAGGATTGCTACGCCGGCGCCGATACGGATTATCGCCTTAAGGTCAGAATTATTACCGAGTATGCCTGGCACAGTCTCTTTGCAAAAAGTATGCTGATCAGACCGGCCGACAAATCTGAATTAAAAGATTTCAAACCGGAGTTCACAGTTGTTTCAATCCCTTCGTTTGAGGCCGACCCGGAGACAGACGGCACCCGCACACCTACTTTTATTCTGCTTAACTTAGATGAACGCCTCTGCCTCATTGGCGGCACCGGCTACGGCGGTGAAATTAAAAAATCTATATTTACTATGCTTAATTATTTACTGCCCTTAAAAGGCGTCTTATCCATGCATTGCTCGGCCAATGTCGGCGACAAAGGCGATGCCGCTTTGTTTTTCGGATTGTCGGGAACGGGCAAAACAACGCTGTCGGCAGACCCGAAACGATCTCTCATAGGCGACGACGAACATGGCTGGAGTGATAACGGCATTTTCAATTTCGAAGGCGGCTGTTATGCCAAGGTTATTAATCTTTCAGCCGAAGCCGAGCCTGAGATTTTTTCCGTCACTCAGAAGTTCGGCACCATACTGGAAAACGTGGTCTATGACAAACACAGCCGTGAACTTGATCTGACAGACGCCAGCATCACCGAAAATACACGGGCGGCCTACCCGCTGGAATACATAGGCAATGCTCTGCCGGAAAAGAAAGCGGGACATCCCAAAAATATTATTCTTCTGACCTGTGACGCTTCGGGTGTCATGCCTCCCATCGCTAAACTTACACCGGAGCAGACAGTTTATCATTTTATATCGGGCTATACTTCCAAAGTCGGCGGCACAGAAATCGGCATGGGCGCCGAGCCTACCAGTACTTTCAGTACCTGTTTTGGGGCACCGTTTATGGTTCACCACCCCTCAAAGTATGCCGAAATGCTAAAAGATTTAATTGCCAAACATGATGTCAACTGCTGGCTGGTTAATACCGGCTGGACCGGCGGACCGTTTGGGGTCGGTAAAAGAATGTCCATTCAGCATACCAGAACTCTGTTAAACCTGGCGCTTGAGGGTGAGCTCTTAAATGTCGAGTATATTACCGACCCGGTCTTTCATTTCCAGGTACCGCAGTCGGCCGATGGCGTGCCCAAAAGTGTTTTGAACCCTTCAGAATCATGGGCCAATAAAGATGATTATAATAAACGGTATAAAAATCTTGCCGAAAAGTTTAATAAGAACTTTGAAAAGTTTAAGGAAGGAACTCCGGCGGAAATTGTCGCGGCCGGACCGGATTCGAACTAAACAGAATAATTTTTGTTATACAAACAACATTCGTCCAGCTTAGCTGCTATTTTGCAGCTGCTGGACATTTGTTTTTTGAATTTGTTTTTTTGGAAAACAGACCGGACATTAAATAATTGAATGTTTTAATGATTAAAAGTTAATGACTGATAAGATGACCAAATCTCCTAAACCATCGGGCACTATGTCACTTTA
>JADFLZ010000123.1 GCA_022564135.1 Candidatus Zixiibacteriota bacterium | reverse complement strand
CAGCAATGATCCGGGTGACTGTTTCGAAGAAGCGGATTTTAACAGCGACGGCGATGGTCCGAATGTGCTGGACCTGACCTTTGCAGTTGACCGCATTTTCAGGGGCGGAGATGCGGCCGGCTCTTGTCCGTAAGTAATAAACGACGCCAAATTAGAATAAAAGCTGCTTCAATCGGGGCAGCTTTTTTATAAAATTTTTTGGAACCGTAAGATCTGATCGAACTATAATCTTAGTTGAATATATATAGAAACAGACCGCTAATAGGTACAGCTGACCGGTCTTGACAGGCTGCACAGAAGTTCATACTTTTGCAAGATTCTAAGAAGCCGATTCATCTTCTTAGTATAATTTGAATTATTAGAATAGAGATATAGAAAAGAGTTGGATGTCAGATAAGTTAAACGGTGCAATGATTCAGGCCTCACATTTGAGCAAATTTTACGGCTCTTTTGTGGCCATTCAGGATATTTCATTTTCTATCCCCAAAGGGCAGATTGTGGCCTTTTTAGGTCCCAACGGGGCCGGAAAATCGACCACCATGAAAATTCTGTCCGGTTTTTTGGCGGCCAGCGAAGGCAGCGCCAGTATTGCCGGATTTGACGTCAATGGACAGAGACTCGAAGCCGCCCGCAGGCTCGGTTATCTGCCGGAAAACGGGCCGCTCTACGACGATATGACCCCCTCGGAACTGCTAAAGTTTTTCGGAAACGCCCGGGGTATTGAAAAAAAGAAACTGGCCAGCCGCATTGAAGAAGTAAGCAATCTCTGTGCTTTAGAAGAAGTGCTGGAAAAACCGATAGGCAAGCTCTCCAAAGGCTATCGACAGCGGGTGGGTCTGGCCCAGGCGCTGCTGCATGATCCGGATGTGCTTATAATGGATGAGCCGACAGCCGGGCTTGACCCCAACCAGATTAAAGAGTTCAGGTTAAACATTAGTAAACTTGGCCGCTCCAAGACGATTTTGATTTCAACTCATATTTTGCAGGAAGTTGAAGCAGTGGCCGACCGGGTTTTGTTTGTGGACCGCGGCAAGCTGGTTTTTGACGGCACCCCGGAGGAACTCAAGTCCGGCGGTACCTTGGAAGAAACTTTTTACCGGCTGACAGGCTCCTATAAACAGAAAAGCGCAGACGAGAGCGAGAATAATGAAGTTTGAGCTGAATAAAAGACTGATTCTGGCTATCAGCCGTCGTAATCTGTTTTCATATTTTTCGAGTCCGACCGGCTATGTTTTTGTCACTCTCTTTATTTTTCTGAGCGCTGCCGCTGCTTTCTGGCAGACCAGATTTTTTGCCAATAACTTAGCCAATCTTGACCAGCTCAACGATTTTTTCCCTTACCTGCTGTTGTTTTTTATCCCGGCTCTGACAATGTCGGTCTGGGCAGACGAAAAGAAAAGCGGCACCGATGAGTTGCTCTTAACATTGCCGGCCACTGATCTGGAAATTGTACTGGGCAAATATCTGGCTGTACTCGGAATTTATGCTGCCGCTTTGATTTTGTCGCTGAGCCATGTCATGGTTCTGTTCTGGCTGGGACAGCCGGATATCGGACTTATGTTCTCAAATTATCTCGGCTACTGGCTGATTGGCTCTGCACTTTTATCAGTCGGCATGCTGGCCTCGCTTTTGACAGCCAATGTTACCATCGCCTTTGTGCTGGGCGCGCTGTTTTGCTCCGTGTTGGTTTATACTTCCTCAGCCGGAGTGATTGTCGGACAGGGACTGGAAAGCCTTCTTAGGCTTGTCAGTATTCAAAGCGCGTTTTCGGAATTTTCCCGCGGGGTTATCAGTTTGCACGGACTTATCTATTTTCTATCAATTGTCGCCCTGATGCTTTACTTAAATGTAATCATACTTGGTCGCAGGCACTGGCCGGTGGAGTCCGGACAGAGAAACTACCTGATACACCAGCTGATCAGGGTTGCAGCATTAATCATAGCAGTCATAAGTTTTAACGTGGTCATATCCTATATCGGTATAAGATTCGACGCTACCGCCGAACAATTACATTCTCTTTCAAGTCAAACCAAAGAACTGCTGGACGAACTGCCGGATGACCGGCCTATATTAGTTCAGGCCTATATAAGTCCCGAGGTGCCACGGGGCTTTGTCGAGACCAGAGCCAATCTGCTGAGCAAGCTCGAGGAAATTGCATCGCTCTCAGGCGGTAAAGTGCAAATTTTGATAAACGATACTGAACCGTTTAGTGAGCAGGCCCGTGAAGCCCGTGAAAAGTTTGGTATCGTTCCCAGAGAAGTTTTGAGCAGCGGCTCGGCCAGAGCCAGCACTTCGCAAATTTTTCTCGGCCTGGCCTTTACCAGCGGTGTAGCGGAGGAAATCATTCCGTTTTTTGACAGAGGCCTGCCGGTTGAATACGAACTGGTCAGAAGCATCCGGGTGGTGGCCCGCTCCAAACGCAAAAAAGTTGGTGTTCTTAATACCGGCGCAAAAGTTTTTGGCGGCATGGACTTTCAAACTATGGCCAACAATCCGCCCTGGTCAATCGTACTTGAGCTAAGCAAGCAGTACGAAGTAGTTCATATTTCGCCGGATGTTGCCATTGAAGAAGATATTCAGGCGCTGCTGGTAGTCCTGCCATCATCGCTGACACAGCCGCAGCTTGATAATCTGGAGCAGTATATTGTTTCAGGCAAACCGACCATGCTTTTAGTCGACCCCCTGCCTGCTTTTAATATGGCTCTGTCGCCGGTTTTACCTGCCGATGCTCAAAGAAATCCATTTGCACAAAACCAGCCGCCGCCGGAAGCAAAAGGGGATATCAATAAACTGATGTCCAGTATCGGGGTGACCTGGAACACCCAGCAAATTATCTGGGACAATTACAACCCTCACCCGGAGTTTTTGCAGCTGCCGCCCGAAGTAATTTTT
Source organism: Candidatus Zixiibacteriota bacterium (assembly GCA_022564135.1). Classification (GTDB taxonomy): domain Bacteria; phylum Zixibacteria; class MSB-5A5; order GN15; family FEB-12; genus JACZWU01. The sequence continues at coordinate 3,651 of JADFLZ010000123.1, read as the reverse complement.
GTGACAGCCAGTAATCAGACCACCGAAGGATTTAACCCGCTCAACGATGCCAGCGCCGGTCTGCAGGAAATGGCCATAATTTACAGCGGTTATCTTAACAAAGCTTTTGAAAGCAAATATGATTTTCAGCCGCTCTTAAAATCCGGACGTGTCTCCGGGGTTCATCAGTTTCCTCAGTTAGTTCAGCGCGGATTTTTTGGAATGGGTCTGAGTATTAACAGAAATGTCCGGCGAATTCCGAACGGCGAGATCTATACCATCGCGGCCAGAATCTGGGGCAATCAGCCGGCAGCATCAGCTGAAGAACAACCTGAAAAGGTCAATGCGATTGTGGTTGCAGATATTGATTTTATCGGAGAGCAGTTTTTTCAAATCAGGCAGCAAGGTCTGGCGAACTTAAGTTTCGACAATGTCTCTTTCTTCTTAAACTGCATAGATCTTCTCATGGAAGATTATTCGTTTATCGACCTGCGCAAGAAACGCCTTAAACACAGAGCTCTGGCCTCGGTCGAAAACCGCATCAGAGAATTTGTAGAGCAGCGCTTAAAAGAAGAAAAAGAAGCTGAAAGCGAAGCACAGACGGCTCTGGCTCAGGCTCAGCAAAGATTGAATGAAAAAGTAGCCCAGGTCAGCAACCGCAGCGACCTCGACGCCCAGACCAAAAAGATTATGACTCAGAATCTTCAGGAAGTTGAAAATCGCAGATTTGAGGCTCTTCAGGCGAATATTGAAGCTAAAAAGAACGCGACTATTTTGAGCAGTAAGGAAAAAATGGAAACTTCTATCAGGAGCATCCAGTCACGCATTAAAACTCTGGCGGTGTCGCTGCCGCCGATACCGGTTTTGATTGTTGGTATTATCATATTTTTTAAGCGCCGCAAAAAAGAACTGGCCGGTGCTGCCATTGAACGAAGGTTGAGGAGTTAGTTTTCTATATGGATGAAAACAGAAAAACATTGTGGTTTGTTCTGACTGCGGTGGTGCTCCTGGCACTGGCAGTTATTGTAACTCCCGAAAGAATCACTCCCGAAGCTTTTATCGAACAGGGTCAGGCGTTCTTCCCCGATTTTGAAGACCCCAATGAAGCTACAACGCTGGAAGTAATTGACTACAATCAGGAAACAGGCGAAGCAGTTCCTTTTAAGGTAACTTTTGAAAATGGCAAGTGGACCATCCCTTCACATTACAATTATCCGGCAGATGGCGCCGAGCGTTTGGCCAATACTGCGGCTGCCATGATACAGATTAAAAAAGATGACTACCGTTCCTCGATTATTACCGACCACGAGCAATTTTCTTTGATAGATCCCTTGAGTGACGATGTTTCCTTAAAAGGAAAAGGTCAGCGCATAACAATCAAGGGGCGCGGCGGCGCGGTGCTGGCCGATTTGATAATCGGCCGGGAAGTTGAAAAGAAAAACGGATTCAGGTATGTCCGCTCACCTGAGCAATCCAGAGTATATGCTGCCAAAACAGATATCGAAGTATCGACAAAGTTCGAAGATTGGATAGAATCTGACCTCTTAAAAGTTACTACCGCAAAAATAGAAAGAGTCGTGATTAACGACTACACTATAAACGAACGAACTCTGTCAGTAGAAAGAAGAGACAATCTGACCCTTTCAAGAGGAGCTAAAGACCTCTGGAGTGCAGATAAGATGAAATCCACGGAGAAGGTTGACGAGGCCAGAATGATCGAACTGCTAAATTCGCTGGTTGACTTAAAAATTGTCGACGTTCGCCCCAAACCGGCGGGCTTGTCGCAGAGCTTAAAGAGCGTTGCAACGAACGGGAAAAAAATAAACTCGCAGGAGAGATTTTCTCTGCAGTCGAAAGGGTTTTATTTTACAACAGGCGGGCAGCTGCTTTCTAACGAAGGTGAGATACTTATTTATACTGATGAGGGAGTTAAGTATACTCTGCGTTTTGGAGAAATAGCCGGCAGTGAAATATCGGGCGGCGAGGGAAAAACTATAGAAAACCGCTACCTGTTTATCTCGGCCGTGTTTGACTCGTCATCTTTTTCTGAGCCTGCCAGACCATCTAACGACGAATGGCGGACGAAAGCAGACAGCTTGTTAACAAATAGTGACACAAAAAACAGACAGCTGGCAAACCAAAGAACGATCTGGCAGTCTGAAATAGAAAGCGGCAGAAAACTTTCGGTGGAACTAAACAATAGATTTGCGGACTGGTACTATGTGATTTCGTCGGAGAGCTATGACAAGCTTCAGATGCGGCGGGAAGAGTTAGTAATTAAAAAGAGTGACAGCGAAAGTTAGCCTTACGGTTCTGCGCAAATTTCAGACTGATTTCGACAATTCATAAAAAAATTCAGCTTGCAATCTTCATCTGCTATGTCTTAATATAGCAGCTACATTCTTAACCAACAAAACGAAAGCTAAATTGTGAGCCTGAAATTAAATAAAGCTTTAAACTACTGGCCGATCATTCCTGCTGTTGGTCTTTATGCATATATAGCTGACTATTTGCGATTTATTCAAGACGATGCCTATATAACTTTCAGGTATGTGGCCAACTATCTTAACGGGGATGGCCTGGTATTCAACATAGGCGAGAGAATTGAAGGCTTTACCAATTTTGGCTGGACAATTTATCTCATTTTGTGGGGTAGTTTAGGATTTGACTACATTGCGATTGCAGCCTACAGCGGCTTTATTTTTGGGGGATTGTCGTTATTCTTGATTTTCGTAATAGCGCGAGATCTTTTTGGGCATAATGACAGCTGGTTTTCGCTATTGGCTTTGTTTCTGGTAGCGCTTAACTTTTCTTTTGCCTATTGGTCGCCGGCCGGGCTGGAAACAGCAGCCTTTACTTTGCTGACATTGCTGTCAATCAGGTTGTACTTAAAACGCAACTGGCTTTTAGCAGCTACGCTGGCTCTGGCTGTCTGGGTCAGGCCTGAGGGCGCCCTGTTGGCCATAATTTTTGTTTTTATCGAAGCACTATTAGAGAAACGGCTGCCCAAATTTGCCATAACTGCCGGTGCGATTGCTTTTCTGATTTCGATTCCATTTTTGATTTTTAAGCTTAGCTATTATGGTTCGATTTTACCCAATCCGTTTTATGCTAAAACTGCTTTTGATCTTGAACAACTTACAAGCGGTCTGGCATATGCCGGCAGGTTCTTTCTTGAATATGGATTTGTTGGCGCCGGATTTTTCATTCCGGTCTTATACTTTAAGAAGCTGTCATATGCGGTCAAAGTTCTCTGGCTTTTTTCATTTGTATATATTCTCTACATAATTCTGGTGGGCGGAGATGTACTCAAAGTTCACAGGTTTTTTCTGCCTCTCTTCGGGATTACTGCCATGCTTGCCGCAGTTTCGGTCAGGCTTATTCTTAAACCGTTTAGTGCTAAAAGCAGATATTTACTGCTGGTCGTAGCAGCTGTTCCTCTTTTGTGGCTTACTTACCGGCTGCCGCTTGATTTTGTCACTTACTATAATACCAACGAAAAGATATTTGTCTCAAAGATGAACTTCATCTCTAATCAACTGAAAGAGACCGATTCGACAAATTTCTCTGTGGCTGTCTCTACTATTGGTAAACTGGGTTATGAATTGGTCGGTCATGATGTCATTGATATGATCGGACTGACCGATTCTACTATCGCCCGTCACAGCCAGG
>JADFLZ010000122.1 GCA_022564135.1 Candidatus Zixiibacteriota bacterium | reverse complement strand
TCAAAATCGGAATCCCCAAAGAATATTTTGCCGAGGGGCTTGACGATGAAGTGAAGCAGGTAGTCGAAGAGGCTATCAAACAATTAGAAAAAGCCGGTCACACTTTTAAAGAAATTTCGCTGCCAATGACCGAGCGGGCGATTGCTGTCTACTATATTATCACCAGCGCCGAGGCATCTTCTAATCTGGCCCGTTTTGATGGTGTTAAGTATGGCCTTCGCGAAGCCGGCGATCAGGATTTGATGACCATGTATTCGACCACGCGCGCCTCAGGATTCGGCGCTGAAGTAAAACGACGGATTATGCTGGGCACTTATGTTTTATCAGCCGGCTACTACGACGCTTATTATCGTAAAGCCTCCCAAGTCCGCGAACTGATTCGTCTCGATTTCGAGAAGGCATTTAATGAAGTCGACTTGATAATCTCGCCAACTTCGCCGACTCCGGCTTTTAAGCTGGGCGAAAAAATTGATGACCCGCTGACAATGTATCTGTCAGATATTTATACGGCCTCCGCCAGTCTGGCCGGTAACCCCGGCATCTCTGTGCCGTTTGGCAAAACAAAAGACGGGCTTCCCATCGGGGTTCAGTTTCTGGCTCCATGGTTTGATGAGCTGTCGCTTTTTCAAATTTCAAACATTCTTCAGAAATCCGCCAGCTGATTTAAATGCCGTACTTCCACTCCGGTGACGTCAAACTATTCTATCAGGACGAAGGTCAGGGCGAGACTCTGCTTTTTTTGCATGGCTTCGCCTGCGACCATCGCATGTGGCAAACGCAGTTTGATTTTTTTTCGCAAAACTACCGCGTACTAGTACTCGACAGCCGCGGGCACGGTAAATCCGAGGCACCCGAAACAGGTTACAGCCGTGACCATCGAGCCCTAGATACCAGGCTGCTTTTAGATGAACTGAAAATAGATAAAGTGCATTTAGTCGGGCTGTCTATGGGCGGCTCGACTGCGATTGGATTTGCGTTTAAATACCCGGAACGCTTGAAGTCGTTATCGCTCATTTCAACAGGTGCTGCCGGTCACAGTCCCGGTAAAAAGATGGGGATTTTAGACGAAATTGCTCAGACCAGGGGCATAGAGGCCGCCAAAGAGAAGTGGCTGGAATGGATTTTGACCTGGTTCAAAGGACGAGACCCCAAAATTGGTCAATTAATGCATGATATGACCAGAGACCATAGCGGCGCTATCTGGGTTGACCCGATGCGAGGCAAATATCCGCGTACAAAAGACCAGGAAAATGTTCATGGCATAAACAATCCAACGCTTATAATTGCCGGCCGGTATGACAAAACCTTTCTGGAGCTTTCCCAGGAGTTAAGTCAAAAAATCGCAGACAGTCAGCTTATAGTATTTGAAAAGGCCGGACATATGCTGAATCTTGAGTTTCCGGACAAATTCAACGCCGAACTCCAGAATTTTATCGAAAGTATTGATTAAAAAAAGTGGCTTAGCCACTTTGACCCGGAGCATAATAGCTTATATATTCCGGCTTCAAAATTATGTCAGAATACGACGGCTACGAACCAGTTATAGGGCTTGAAATTCACGCCCAGCTTCAGACAGAAAGCAAGATTTTCTGCGGCTGCAAAAACGCCTATGGCGAACCGCCCAATACGCTGACCTGTCCGGTCTGTCTGGGTCTGCCCGGGGCGCTGCCGGTGTTAAATAAGCAGGCGGTCGAAAAAGCTATCAAGATGATTCTGGCTGTGGGCGGTAAAGTTTGCAACCGCTCTGTTTTTGCCCGCAAAAATTATTTCTACCCGGACCTGCCCAAAGGATATCAAATTTCCCAGTTTGACAAACCTATCGGCGAAGGCGGCGTGATTAACTTCGCACTTGAAGACGGCACCAAGAAAAGCTGCCGCTTGACTCGCATTCATATAGAAGAAGACGCCGGCAAGTCGCTTCATCCTGAAAAAGGCGAAGGCTTTACCAGAGTAGACTTAAATCGCTGCGGTACGCCGCTTATTGAAATTGTCTCAGAGCCGGAAATGCGATCTCCCGAAGAAGCCTATGCTTATTTTGTAAAAGTTAAACAGATTTTGCAGTACACCAAAGTTTCCAGCGGCGATATGGAAAAAGGGCACCTTCGCTGTGACGCCAATATTTCTGTACGGCCGGTCGGGCAGGAAGAATTTGGAACGCGCACTGAAATCAAAAATATGAATTCTTTTAAAGGTGTCGAGCGAGCTATAAAATTTGAAATTCAAAGACAGGTCAAGCTACTCAAATCGGGCGGTTCGGTCACTCAAGCGACACTGCTGTGGGATGAAAGCCGTCAGGTGGCCGAAGCGATGCGCTCCAAAGAAGAATCGCACGATTATCGTTATTTCCCTGAGCCTGATCTGGTTAATCTGGTCGTCAAAGATGACTGGATTGAAAACGTAAAAGAAAATATGCCGGAGCTGCCGGACGAAAAGTCTGAACGTTTTGTCAAAGATTACCAAATTCGCGCCTACGACGCCATGGTCCTAACTGATACGGTCTCGCTGGCTGATTACTATGACGAAGTTATGCAGAGCGCCAAAGACGGTCGCACCGCTGCCAACTGGGTACAGTCGGAATTGTTGGGTGTGCTCAAAGATTCCGGCGATGATATTTCGACTTTCAAAGTACGTCCGAACATGATAGCAGATATTGTCAATAAGATAGAATCAAAAGAGATATCCGGCAAAATGGCCAAGACCGTATTTGCTGAGATGGTCGAGACTGGTAAAGGCGCTGAGGCTATAATCAAAGAAAAGGGCTTAGTGCAAATTTCCGATGAAAAACAGCTGCTGGCTATAATCGACAGTATAATTTCTGCAAATTCCGGCAACGTTGACAAATACAAATCGGGCAAAACAAATCTGTTAGGATTTTTTGTGGGTCAGGTGATGAAAGAGACCAAAGGTCAGGCCAATCCCGAAGTCGTCAACCGTCTCTTAAAGCAGAAACTGGACGGATGAACTGCTATGAACCAGGGGCAGACAAGAATTGCCGTTTTTATTTCAGGCGGAGGAACTAACTTGCAGGCGCTGATAGATGCCTCAAAGAGAGGTAAACTTTCTGCTGAAATATCGCTGGTAGTTTCAAGTAACTCTAAAGCGTTTGGACTGACCCGTGCCGAAAATGCAGAAATAGCAACGTTTGTTTTCAAAGAGAAAAATTACGAATCGAAATCAGAAGCGTCTCAAAATTTACTTGCTAAACTTAAAGAACATAAAATTGACTTTATCGCTTTAGCCGGTTACCTGAAATTACTCTCGCCAGAGTTAGTCTCAGCTTATAATGGGAAAATAATAAATATGCATCCGGCGCTGCTGCCAAAATATGGCGGCCAGGGGATGTATGGTATTTATGTACACCAGGCGGTGCTGGCTTCAGGAGATAAAGAGAGCGGCATCAGTTTTCATATTGTTGACGAAGTTTATGACCACGGTTGTATCGTTGAGCAGTTTAAGGTGCCTGTATTAGAAAACGACACACCGGAAAGTTTACAGAAAAGAGTTTTAAAAAAAGAACATGAAGAGTATCCAAAAATATTAGATAAATTTATAAGAGGAGAATATGACAATAACTGATTCCCAACTGGTCATGACCACCGATATCAAAGAGTTCCCGCTCTTTGCACGTGGGAAAGTACGCGACATCTATGACCTGGGTGACCAGCTTCTGTTTGTAGCTTCAGACAGAATCTCGGCATTCGACGTTGTTTTACCGAATGGCATTCCCGGCAAGGGAGAAGTCTTAACCAGCATGTCGCTGTTTTGGTTTGACTTCTTAAAAGACGTGGTCGATAATCATCTGGTTACAGCCAATGTTGACGAATACCCAAGTGAACTGCATAAGTATAGAGAGCAGCTCGAAGGCCGTTCGATGATCGTTGTTAAAGCTGAGCGCATAGATGCCGAGTGCATTGTGCGGGGATATATATCCGGTTCAATGTGGAAAGAGCTTAAAGCGGCCAGAAAAAACGGCTCAAATATCGTGCATGGTTTTGAATTTGCTGCGGATTTAAAGGAATCTGAAAAACTTCCGGAAACTTTGTTCACGCCGTCATCGAAAAACGACAGCGGTCATGATGAGAACATCAGTTTCCAGCAGCTGATTGATCTGATTGGTAAAGAAACTGCCGAGTTGTGCCGCCAGAAGTCACTTCAGATTTATCAAAAAGCCGCCGACTACGCGCTGACCAAAGGAATAATTATCGCCGACACCAAATTTGAATTTGGCTTTCATAATGGCAATTTCATTTTAATAGACGAGGTACTCTCGCCGGACTCAAGCCGCTTCTGGCCGGCTGATAAATATGAGACAGGCCAGGGGCAGCCTTCGTTTGACAAACAACCCATCAGAGATTATCTGGAGACACTCGACTGGAACAAGCAAGCACCCGGTCCAAAACTTCCTGAAAATGTTGTCGCCGAAACCAGCCGGCGCTACAAACAAGTTCAGGAACTGCTGACAGGTAAAAACTAAGATGGCCGGTACTGTTAAAATTAAACGGGCGCTGATTTCGGTATTTGACAAAACCGGCATTGTAGAATTGGCTAGTGCACTTGATGAGCTTGGCATTGAAGTAATCTCAACTGGCGGCACCCTGAAACTCTTAAAAGAAAACAAAATTCCGGCAGTATCTGTCTCTGCTTTTACCGGCTTTCCCGAGGTAATGGGCGGACGAGTGAAAACTCTGCATCCGAAAATTTACACCGGTATTCTTCACCGCAGAGACAACCCTGATGACGTCGAGCAGTTAGTTCGGGCCGAGTCAAGGAGCATAGATTTGGTAATTGTAAATCTCTATCCCTTCAAAGAGACTATTGCCAGGCCCAATGTAACAGACGCTGAAGCGATAGAAAATATCGACATTGGCGGGCCGACTATGATCCGGGCTGCAGCAAAAAATCATGACAGCGTCACTATAGTAGTAGACCCTGAGGATTACAAAGAACTTTTAGAGCAGATAAGAAGCAAAGATGGCGCTACAGATCTTTCGTTTAAAAGAAACTGCGCCAAAAAAGCTTTTGCACTCACAGCCGATTATGATGCTGCCATAGCTGATTATTTTGCTCAAGATGAAAAGGACGGTTCGCAGTTCCCTCAAAATTTGGTCATGCGCTTTGATTACAACTCCGCCCTGCGCTATGGCGAAAACCCGCATCAAGAGGCCGCGCTCTATCAGGACAACGCTTACCAAACAGCCAGCCTGCTCAGAGCAGAAATTCTTTCGGGCAAAGAGCTATCTTACAACAACTATAACGATCTTGATGCCTGCTTAGAGCTGCTGCTTGCTTTTCGTGAACCGTTCGCCTGTGTCTTAAAACACAGTAACCCCTGTGGCGCTGCTATTGGCAAGACAATCGCCGAAGCATTCGCGGCCGCCTATGAAAGCGACCCGCTTTCTGCTTTCGGTTCAATCATTGGACTGAATCGGGAAATAGATATAGACGCTGCCCATCATCTACACGAAACTCCGTTTGTGGAGTGCATACTGGCGCCGTCGTTTACCGAAGAGGCGCTAAAACTTTTAAAAAAGAAAAAAGCCCGCCGTTTGCTGGCCTTGCCGGAAATTACAAATAACAAAACTTCAGATTTGACCCGCTATCGTCACATTCAAGGCGGACTTCTGGCACAATCAGCAGACGATGCCGAAGTCAAAGCCAACGACTTAAAAGTCGTCACTAAAAAAGCCCCGACCAAAAAGCAAATCGACGACCTGCTTTTTGCCTGGAAAGTTGTCAAGCACACCAAATCGAATGCGATAGTATTGGCCAAAGATGGCGCTACTGTCGGCATCGGCATGGGGCAGACCTCGCGGGTAGATTCCGGATTCATGGCGGTAAAGCGTGCCGAAGGCAGAGCCGATGGCGCGGTGATGGCTTCCGATGCCTTTTTCCCGATGACCGATGGCATTGAAGTCGCCACCGAGGCCGGTGTCAAGGCGATAATCCAGCCGGGCGGCTCCAAAGCGGATGATAAAATCATAGCCGCTGCTGATAAAGCCAAGGTAGCCATGGTCTTTACCGGAATCAGACACTTCAAGCACTAAGAGCTTTCTTTTGTAGATAGAGAACAAATCAGGAAGTTTTTCTGTTACAGAAGCAACCGCCGAAATATGTCAGACACGAATTAAACTTGATATAGCATGGGAACTGTATAGTTTCATTCAAAGCTTAAGCTGAAATCGCGAAAAAAAAACAGGAGAAACCAGTTTTGAAAGTTTGGACTGTCGCTCCCTTACTGGTCTTATTTCTGATAATTGCCGCAACCTTGCAGTCTCTGCCGCGCCTGGCCGCAGAGCAGTCGCTGGCCTGCAAAACCTGTCACATTAATCCCAATGGCGGCGGCGCCCGGACGGAGTTCGGTAATCACGCCGTGGCCTTTCACGAACTGACTTTGCAGAAAACTAAAAAATATTTTGAAAAATCATACCACTCACCGAGAATTTCCAAAAGCGTCCTGACCGGCTTTGATTACCGTTATCTTGTTCTGGAGGGCGGCCGGGTATTTCGAATGCAGACCGATGCTTATCTTACTTTTGAACCATACCAAGATCTGATGTACCATATGCGCTTCTGGGAA
>JADFLZ010000121.1 GCA_022564135.1 Candidatus Zixiibacteriota bacterium | reverse complement strand
CTTCTATCTTAAAATCTATCTCAGCGCCATAAGACCGCCCGATCCATTCTCGCTGGATAGCTTTCAAATGCTCCGGCCAGCCCTCGAGTGTGTCGAGTCCGTCTACCAGGCGGTCGGCATAGTCTGTAATTTTGAAATACCACTGCACCTGTTCTTTCTTTTCTACCAGCGTGTCACAGCGTTCACAGCGGCCGTCTTTGACCTGCTCGTTGGCCAGCACAGTTTTATCTTCGGGGCACCAGTTGACAAAGCCTTTTTTACGGTAAGCCAGGCCTTTCTTAAAGAGCTGGATAAAAAACCACTGGGTCCATTTGTAATAATCCGGCTCCGACGAGACCACTTCCCTGTCCCAGTCATACAAGATGCCGACTTTCTGAAGAGTTTTACGAGAGGCCTCGATATTTGACATCGTCCATTCTTTAGGGTGAATACCTCTTTGGATAGCAGCCCTTTCTGCCGGAAGACCGAACGAGTCCCAGCCAAAGGGATGCAGCACATCTTTGCCTTTCATCATCTGCCAGCGGGCTACGGCATCGCCGATGATATAATTGCGGAAATGCCCCATGTGAATATCCCCGGAGGGATAAGCGAACATCTCCAGCATATAAAATTTATTTTTGGGGTCAGGTTTAGCGGGCGCTTTAAACAGACCGCTGGTCTGCCATTGTTTTTGCCATTTGGCTTCTATTGTCTTAAAGTTGTAGCGTTCGCTTTTAATTTCTTCAGCTGGCATCGATTAACTCTTGGGTCAATTTATTATCGGGCATTATAGGAGAAACGGCAGCATACTGCAATAATTAACAGTCAGCTATTATGATATGAAATCAGGGGCGTCCGAGGAATTTATTCAGTAAAACAGTACCGACAGACAGGGCCGTGGCCGAGCGGCATAGCGCTTTGTGAAAAGGATACAGGCCGGTGTGGCCGAGTTTCTGCATAACAGAATCGGGGCTGTCGAAAAAGTAAACAGGAACTCTGCCCATAGCCAGATTTGAGTCCGAATTGTCAGGAAATGACATCGTAAAAGAGGACTTGTAGCCTGCTTTCTGGGCAGCTGCCAGAACTCTGGAGTTCGTCTTACCAAAAGGAAAGCTCATGGTTTCGACTGGCTTCCCCGTTATTTCTTCGAGTATATTTTTAGACTCAGAAAGTTCAGAATCAAGAGCTTTGTCGTCCAGACTTGAAAGACCAACATGGCGGTGGCCGTGACTGCCGAAATCGACGCCAATTTCTGACAGATATTCAATCTGCTGACGGCTCAGGTGCGGCTCGGACTTAAAAAATGAGCTGTAGTCCCAGCTATTGTTCTTGCCTACATACGATGTCGGCATAAAAATTGTCGGTTTGATCTTATATCTATCGATAAGCGGCGGCAAAGCTGCGGCCAGATGGGCGTAGCCGTCGTCGAATGTTATGGCGATGTTTCTGCTGTCGTTATGGCTCATAAGCTCACTAACCGAAACAAACTGATAGCCGTTATCTGTAAGCGAGCTTAGCAGCCTGCACATTCTTTTAGGAGAATAGTTGGTCGAACCGAATGAGAGAGAGCCGGTCAGCTTGTGGAAGACCAGCACGTTTCGGCAGGCGCTGTCTTCATTTATGAACGAATCATTCTTAACAGTATTATCAGATGACATTTTCAAGAGCCTTTTTATCAGCCGGTCCTTTAACAGCGATTGCTAACTTATCGTTATCAAACATCAGATTGGCTACTTTTAAGATGTCCGCAGATTTGAGACTGTCGATTTCTTTCAAAGTCTGGTCGAGTGAATAGAACCGCCCCAGAACCAGTTCCTGCCGGGCCAGTCTGTTCATTCTGGCCGAGGTCGATTCCATGGCCAGCGTCAGATTTCCCTTAAGCTGAGCCTTGATCTGATCCAGAGTGAGGGCCGACAGTTTCTTTTTCTTTAGTCTGTTACATTCTTTGAGCATCACGCCCAATGCTTCTGTCAGGCTTTTTGGTTCGGTAGCAACATAGGCTCCGAAAATTCCGGCGTCGCGGAATGTTTCATGATAAGTATAAACTGTGTAGGCCAGACCTTTTTGCTCTCTTATTTTTTGAAACAAAACCGACGACATCCCCCCGCCCAGATAAGTACTGAGCGCGATTACCGCTGTTCTTAAAGGATCACGATAATTTATTCCCGGAAAACCAATGCAGAGATGAGACTGGTTTTGTCCGTTCGAATCTACTGTCAGACATTTTTGCTTAGTTCGCTCAGCTAATGCGGGAATCTCCGCCTTGCCTTGGGCAAAGTTGAATTTCTCTCTGGCAAGTTTAACTAACTTACTGTGAGAGACAGCTCCCGAAACTGCCAGGACTACCGACTCGGCTTTGTAGTTATTCTTAATATAGTTTACAACAGACTTTCGCGGCATTTTTGAAACGCTGTTAATGCTGCCCAGTATCGGTCTGCCCAGGGCATGGTTGCCCCAGTATGCTTCGGCGAACAAATCATGGACATGGTCAGAAGGTGTCTCCAGCGATTCTTTAATTTCTTCGCAAACGACTTTTTTCTCTTTCTCCAGATTGTTGGGCGTCAGAGTCGCATTTTGTGACAGGTCGGCCAGTACGTCAAGAGCAGTCTCCAGATGTTCATACATGACTCTGGCCAGATAGCAGGTGCTTTCTTTGGAGGTGAAGGCGTTAAGCGAGCCGCCGATATTCTCAATCTCTGAGGCTATCTGCTTGGCGCTGCGGTTCTTGGTTCCTTTAAAGAGCATATGCTCAATTAAGTGAGTGACACCGTTCAGCTCCTGGGATTCGTTACGGGCGCCGACATCGATCCATACCCCGATGGATATGGACCGAACCGACTGATTCCGTTCAGTAACAATTCTCAAACCATTCTTGAGAGTCGTTTTCTGATATATGCTGCCATCAGACTGGACAAGCCGCTTAGTCAATTTCTTTTAACCTCTTAATTGTAAGAGTTTTCAACCGAGCTTAGTTTTCGCTGCCTTTATCACCGTCAGCTCCCAGCAGAGCTTTCCGGGAGAGCCTTATTTTGCCCTCGTTGTCCATGCTGAGCACTTTGACGTCGAGACGGTCGCCAAGTTTCATATAATCTTCAACCCGTTTTACATGGGTATGATCAATTTCAGAAATATGAAGCATGCCGTCGGTACCCGGGATAATTTCCAGGAAGGCGCCAAAGGCGGCGATTCGTCTGACCAGTCCGCTGTAAACTTTGCCCACTACGGCTTCCTCGGTGCAGGCTTCCACCCGTTCTTTGGCTTTCTGGCCGGCTTCTCCGTCTACCGATGAAATCAGGACTGTGCCATCATCTTCAATGTCGATTTTAGCGCCGGTCTCTTCACAGATAGCCCGGATATTTTTGCCTCCGGGGCCAATCAACTCGCCAATTTTTGAAGGGCTGATCATAATAGTAATAATGCGCGGTGCAAACTGCGAGAGCTGCTCGCGACTTTTCGAAATGGTAGCATTCATACTTTCGAGTATCGAAAGTCTGGCGGTGCGGGCTTTGTCCAGCGCCACCCGGATAATTTCGATATCGAGTCCCTCGATTTTGATATCCATCTGTATAGCGGTTACGCCTTCGGTAGTTCCCGTGACCTTAAAGTCCATATCGCCGAAGTGATCCTCGTCACCCAGGATATCAGTCAGAATAACAACTTTATCGTCTGACTTAATCAGCCCCATGGCGATTCCTGCTACGGCAGTTTTGATAGGCACTCCGCCATCCATCATAGCCAGCGAAGCTCCGCAGACTGAGGCCATTGACGATGAACCGTTTGATTCCATAATATCTGCGACTATTCTTAGAGTATAAGGGAAACTTTTATCAGCCGGTATTACCGGTACCAGCGCGCGTTCAGCTAAGACGCCATGACCGATTTCGCGGCGGCTGGTGCCTCGCATCGGTTTGGCTTCGCCGGTCGAAAATGGCGGGAAATTGTAATGGAACATATAGCTCTTGGTTGATTCCCCTTCAAGTTCGTCAAGTCTCTGCTCATCCATCTTTGTGCCCAGAGTGACAGCCACCAGAGCCTGGGTCTGACCGCGCGTGAACAGGGCCGAACCGTGAGTTCTGGGCAGAAGTCCGACTTCGCAGGTGATTTCGCGGATATCATCAGGCTTGCGGCCATCAATGCGGGTTTCTTCATCAAGAATCATCTTGCGCATTGATGCCGAGTCTAAATCGTGAATGATATTGCCAATATCGGAATCACTTTCCGGGAATTCCTCGGCCAGCTGCTCGATTATTTCATCCTGAAGTTTCTTCTTGCCCTTGCGGCGCTCTTCTTTGTCAGCGGTGTGATTAAAGCCGTCGAGCTTGTCGCCGATTATTTCTTTGACCTTAGCGGCCAGTGTGTCATCAATATTAACCGGAATGTATTCGAATTTAGGTTTGCCGCATTCTTTCTGAAGTTTTTCGATTTCAGAAACGATAATTTTAATACCTTCATGAGCAAATTCCAGCACCTTGATCAGATCCTCTTCAGAAAGTTCATAACCACTGCCTTCTACCATGGCAATGGAATCAGCCGAACCGGCTACAATAATATTCAGGTCGCTGTCATCTAACTGGCTGAAAGTCGGGTTCATAACCAGTTCGCCGTCTAAGCGGCCGACTCTGACACCTGCTATTACTTTTGCGAAAGGAACGTCTGAGACTGCTATTGCCGCTGAAGTTCCGTTAAGTGCCAGCATGTCGGTATCGTTTTCCTGGTCATGCGAGACTATGAAATTGATACACTGGGTTTCACCCATAAAGTCCGAGGGGAATAAAGGTCTGATGGGCCGGTCAATTATTCTGGCCGAGAGTATTTCTTTTTCTGAGGGGCGTCCTTCACGTCTGAAAAAGCCGCCCGGTATTTTTCCGGCAGCATAAGTTTTTTCGCGGTATTCTACGGTCAGCGGGAAAAAGTTAAAGCCGAGCCTTGGTTCCGGTCGTGCACAGATAGTGGAGATGACCATTGAGTCGCCGTAGCGGACTGTGACTGCGCCGTTGGCCTGTTTAGCGATTTTTCCGGTTTCGATTGTTAGAGTGCGTCCGCCTAATTCAAATTCTACTTTGTGTGGCATTATATGTTCTTTTCCTATTTCGTTTTGTTCTAATACAATTATTGTTATGTGCTTTTGCTCAGGCAGCCTATCTACGTAAGCCCAAGGCGCCGAGTACCTGACGATAGCTTTCGATATCGCGGTCTTTTAAGAAATTAAGCTGACGGCGTCGCTGACCGACCATTTTCATCAAGCCGGTGCGACTATGGAAGTCTTTGGAATGCTCCTTAAGGTGCTCTGAGAGTTCGTTAATCCGCGATGTCAGCAGGGCGATCTGGACCTCCGGCGAGCCGGTGTCTTTATCGTGCAGCCGATGCTCAGCAATAGTTTGAGCTTTGCGCTCTTTTTTCAATTCCATTACTTTTCTCCTCTTTCAATATTTCAATTACTATTTCTTTATCTTTTTTCATCTGAGCCACGAGTTCATCTTTTGAATCAAATTTCTGGTTGCCTCTTACAAAACGAGTCGGATAAACATATATCTCCTCATCGTAAATGTCTTCATCAAAATCAAATAAATTCGCCTCTACAGAAATTCCGCCTTTGGGGTCAAAATGGTTCTTGCCGATAAACATCATGCCTGAATAATGCTCGTCTCTAACAGTTACCCAGCAGGAATATACCCCTTCTGGCGGCAAAAGCTTTCTTTTGTTGTAGTCTACATTGGCGGTCGGATAGCCCAATTTGCGCCCCAGCCCCATACCCCTCATGACAATGCCAAAAATGGCGTACTGGTGCCCCAGAAGATCAGTCGCTTCGTCAAAGTCGCCCGACTGCATCGCCTCGCGAATTCTTGTAGAAGAGACCGGTTTGGCATTTCGCATTATTGGCTCAACGATTTCTACATCAAAGCCGTATTTGCTGCCCAGTCTGATGAGCTCTTCATTATCGCCGCCGCGGTCTTTGCCAAGGACGTGATTAAAACCGACTATTAGCTTCTTAACTCTGAGTTTATCTACCAAAATGTTTTTTACAAACTGCTCTGCAGTCATATTTCTGATCTCTTCGTCAAACTTTATGACAATTACTTTACCGCTGAAGAAATCCGGTATGAAATGTTCTTTCTCTTCGATTGTGGTTAGCAGCTGGGGAGCGTTATCAGGAGTTAGAACTACTCTGGGGTGCGGCTGGAAAGTAACCAGTAACGGAACCAGACCATTTGCTTTTGCTGTTTCCTGAACTTTCTGGAAAATAGCTTTGTGCCCCAAATGAATGCCGTCGAATGTTCCCAGGGTAGCTACTGCCAGAGAGGCTTCTTCGGCAGCATACTTCTCGATATCTCTTATGAACTGTGACTTCAATTTAAGACCCTTGAATAAGTGAAAATCTTGCTGTCAGCCGATTTTGAAATTTCCGAAGAATCTACCTCGGCCCGGCCTATGGCCAGGGCGTTGCCGTTTTGGTCTTTTAATAAGACCCTGTCGCCGGTTGAGAAGCTGCCGTCGGTACCTGAAATATCTGACGAAGTCAAAGTTGCTCCGCTGATAACTTTTTCTTTAAAGATATCGCTGACGAATATGCACCTGAAGTCGAGCATCTCCCGAAACGAAAGAAGCCTCTCTTTCAGTTTTCCTGACTGGTGCAGTTGTTCTACTTCGTCGATGGTCAGCGCATTTTCTAA
>JADFLZ010000003.1 GCA_022564135.1 Candidatus Zixiibacteriota bacterium | reverse complement strand
TGCTATACTTTTTTCTGCTGCGGCTGATGGTGATAGTTGTATCCAGTCCGCTGTTCTGAATCAGGGTATCGGCTATTTCAATCCGGCTGGAAAAGTTCAAAAGAGACGGACTGTATCTAAAAGTGAAATTGTTATACCAGCTTTGTTTTATCCTGCCGCTTTCATCTTTGCTGCCGCTGCCAAACGGCCAGAGAGTTGGCAAAGAGACAGTTAGTCTGGGCAGATTATTGGTGCGACTGCCTAAGTCTAAATTTTCTATATGGGAGACAGAGCCGCTTATCGAAGTACCGCTGCCGAATTTTTTTGAGAAACTCATTTGAGACTTGGCCGACCTGTTAAGAATCTCAGCACGGTTTAGCGAATAGTCATCAAAGTAGGTAGCATCTGAGCGGAAGTCGGCATTGCCTCTGATTGAAAAACTCGGCGAAAAGGTATGGCTGTAGGCGCCACTTGTGATCCAGCGGGTTCTCTCTTTTTCGGTCGCTGTAGAGGCTTCAAAGGAAGTTACTTTGGTGTAACTTCCCGAGACGTAGCCATCAAAGACATATCTGTTGCGGAAATTAAATCTGCTGTTTAACGTAAAGGTGCGCTGTCTTTCTATATAATCAAACGATCCCTGCCAGTCCCAGTATTCTGAAGCCGCCCAGTAGTAGCCGATATTTCTGACATAGCGGTCACCTTGCTGGAAACTTCCGAAATCAAAGGCCAGCATACCTGAGTGTCTGCCCTTTTTTAAGGGCAGCACATAAAAAGGCAAAGCAAATATCGGCAGTCGACCGAGATAAAACACCACCGGCCTGGCTATAAGTTTATCATCTTCTATTAGCTTGAGGTTGCTCGAACGAAAATGAAAGTGCGGTTCATCGGCGCTGCAGGTAGTATACTTGCCATCATCGATGTAGAAAATATTTGTCTGCTCACGATAAAGCTTTTCACCGTAGTAGACTCCTTCGTCGTAGCTCGTTTTCGACTGATAGATTCTTCCCTTTTCAGTATCAGTTGAATAAACCAGATAGTCTCCGAAAACGTCCTGGTCGCCGTCGGCCAGAATGACCGGCACCGGGTTAGGTTGATATCTAAACTTCGATTCGTGAGATAGTCCGGAGTCCTTCGCGGTCTGAGCGGAATACGCCTCTATAAGACGATCGCCGGTATTAAACAGAATTTGAAAAGCGGTCAGGGCAACTGCGCCGGATTTGACATCGGCTGCTCCGTAAAGTGTGATGAGCGAGTCATGAAGATTATATTCTATGTAGTTGCCTTTGTAATCGACGGTGTCAATCTGACCGGCCTCGTTTGATTCGCGCGCTTCTGGCGGGCCGGAAATATATTTGCCGATAGCGCCTCCTGTTACCTGTACCTGAGATAATTCTCCGTTTTCAGTAATGAAGCGAATGGTATCGCCGGATATGCTGTTTTCCTGAAAAAGGCTGTCATTTGTAATGGCAGGATAATACCAGGAGAAAGCCTGGTCGAAACAGATTGCATTACTCATCTGGCCATCGGTGAAATAGAGATGAATCTCTCTGCCTTTTAAAATAGAATTGTCTGAGAGCGTTGTATCACTTTTCAGCGGCTCCTTGAACTCGGCCTTGGCTGAGTCGATAACGCTGATGCGGCTGATTTCATTGTCAACGAAAGTCACGGCGATTAACTTTCCGGACACTTTTGAATTGTTTTTAAACGCTACTGCTTGTTCTTTCAGCTCGAGGCTGTCATTGTCGGTATCAAAGACGGCAGATCCGGCAAAAGCTCTGAAGTCATCAGAGAGAATCTCAACACTTCCGACTGCGACGGCTTTCTTGCTTGAGGAACTGAAATCTATTCTGTCGGCGGTTACTTCTATCATTGAGGCGGTGTCGGGATAATTGAAATAAAGCGTCGGCCGGTTTTCCATGTACATTGAATCATTTTCGCGGTCCAGCATCGCCTGGGTGCCAACTGCCAGCAGGGAATCTTCAAACGACCAAAGCTCGACTCTTTGTCCAAAGGCGTCAGCCGTTTTGTCTTTCAAATTGTACAACAGAGAGTCTGCCCTGACGCTGAATTTCTCATCTTCATAAAATATGTTGCCGCGCAGACGGATCGTTTTTCCCTTGTCCCAGATGGCGGAGTCGCACCTGATTGTGCCGGTCTCTGTTTCAAAAAGAACATCGCCTATTACATAAGTAATATAGCGGCCGTTTTCGAGAACGACTTCGAGTTCGTTGGAATGCTTTAAGAAAATTTCACCGCTCTTTTGAGCAATGGCAGCGGAGCCAGCCAGCGAAACGATGATGATAAAGAGCAGAATATTTTTGTACTTAACGTTCATTTAAAATTTTAACCAGAACTTCCCTGTATTTATTTAGCTGTCCTTTCAGAGTGCCTCCAAGCTGCGCCATGGTCTTGCCTCCGCCTCCTTTAAGATTTAACTCAGACGAAAACCTCCGCGCTATATCTTTAGCTTCTATATCAATAGTCTCGCACACGCCGATTATTATACGCTCTTCTAATTGAATCAAAGCAATTCCGCCGATATTGTCTGCTAAAGAAGTGGCGAAGTTCGCAGCCAGCTTAGAATCCATGCTATCTACTTCCATACAAACATAGTTGATACCATTAGAGCTTTCGGATGCAGCAGCAGCTTCTTTGATTTTTATCGGCAGCAGCTCTTTCTGCAGCTGGACCAGTTGCTGGCGGTATAGTTTATTTTCCTCGATAATTTTGTCAAAACGGAGTTTCAGCTCATCAACCGCGCAGGTCAGCTGTTTTGAAAGTCTGTCTGTTACCTCGAATCTTTTGTCATAATCTTTTTTGGCTCCGGTACCGGCCAGGAAATTAATCAGAATATTGTTTCTTTGTTTTTCAACGTTTATAATTTTGATTAGGCCAATTTCGGAGCTGTTACTGCAATGTGTGCCGCCGCAGGCTGAATAGTCTATCTCACCAATTTTTATAATGCGGATTGTGCCCTGTCGCGATGGCTTTTTTCTCAGCGGCAGCTTTTGAGCCTCTTGTTCATCTGCAAAAATTATTTCAACAGGCAGGGACTGCAGGATATATTCATTACTCAGCTGTTCGGCTTGGAGCAGCTGGTCATCTTCTAAGCTCGGCTGCTTTAGTTCAATAGCGCCGTAGTCTTCACCAAGGTGAACCGAAACAGTTTGAAAATCATAGAGCTCAATAAAAACGCTGCTCAGTATATGCTGGGCGGTGTGCAGCTGCCGGAAATATTTTCTGCGGCCTGAGTCAACTTCACCTTTGACTCTGTCGCCTATTGTGCCTACGGCAGAATCTGAAATATGCTGAATGTTGCCGTCGCTTTCGGTGACATCAAAAATTGCCACAGAGTTTAACAAGCCTTTATCATGAGGCTGGCCGCCCGAGGTCGGATAAAAAGCAGTCTTATCAAGAACAGTCAGATGTTTGCCGTTAAATTGTCTGGCTTCTATTATAGTGCCTTCAAAACTTAACAGAGCTGGGTCTTTGTAATAGAGCCTCTCTGTCATGCTGAGATTACCTGATTTATCAGACTGCCAATTTGTTCTATTTTGACTTCAATTTTGTCACCATGTTTCATCGGTTCAATACCGGCCGGAGTGCCGCTCAAAATCAGATCTCCCGCTTCAAGGGTCATGACCCCCGATATAAAACTGACAATAAAAGGAACATCAAAAATCATATTTTTGGTATTGCCTGACTGTTTTATATCGTCGTTTAGTATGCCTTGAATTTTCAAATTGCTGCAATCAATACCTGAAACAATCCATGGCCCGACCGGACAAAAGGTATCGAATCCTTTGGCTCTTCCCCATTGTCCGTCAGTTTTCTGTAAATCACGGGCGGTTACATCGTTGGCACAGGTGTATCCGAATATATAGCTCAGGGCATCGCTCTCAGAAACTTTGACCGTACGTTTGCCTATCACAATCGCAAGCTCTGCCTCGAAATCGACTCGTTTGGACTGATCGGGATGCACGATATTTTGCTTTGGTCCTATTACGGCCGAGGGAGGTTTAAAAAACAACATCGGTTGTTCGGGGGCTTTACTGGCTGACATTGAGGCATCGACATGGGCATGATAATTTAGTCCGACACAGATAATTTTACCCGGTACGACCGGAGCCAGAAGTGTGACATCCGACAGCTTTACAGTCTCTCCTGTGGCCGTATCATTCAGCCAGGGCGCGTTTGCGATAATTTTTATCTCATCGTTTATGATAAAGCCATATTTCGGAGTGGAGTCGGTGGCTGTTTTGAATCGGGCTGTTTTTCTAATCTGTCCTGATGTCATAAGTTTAGTTCCCTTAAACTTGTTTTTTAAAAAAATTGTTATTCTAAGAATAACCGGCTTAATAGTCTGGCAGCAACCTAAATCAAATGATTTTTTCTTTCCATTTCCCCCGCCTGAACCAGAAGGCCAGGATGATAGCCTTGATAGTTGTTGTTATGGTTAATGTCCACCAGACTCCGTTGAGGCCCCAGTCCAGCGTAAAGCAGAGGTAATAAGCTAACGGAATTCTGAGCAGATGCCCGGGCACCATGACCAGCATTGGCGGAATAGTGTCGCCGGCACCAGTAAAGGAACCTTCGAGAACCAGTTCTATGGTCATCGTAATTTGGGACAGTCCCAGAATTATAAGATAGTCAGTGGCCATCGGCACCACATAGGGGTCGCTTGAAAAAATCCCCACAATCTGGCGCGGGATGACAAAAAAGAAGATGGAGACAAAAGCCGAAACAGCGACTCCGAGTCCGACAGCATACCAGGCGCACCTGGCAGCCCTGTCCGGTTTACCGGCGCCAAGATTCTGCCCCACCATGGTTGCCGCGGCAAGCGATATGCCATAGCCGATGAGATAACAAAAAGATTCCATGCGATTGCCGATGCCCATGGCCGCACCGGCGTTTACGCCGTAGCTGTGAACTATAATAATTAAAAACCAGTAAACCATCATGAAAACCAGCTGATGACTAGACATCGGCAGGCCTATCTTTACGATTTTCAGCATGCCGCTCAAAGAAGTTGCGACAGTTCTCCAGTGAGGAAGCTTATAACCAAGTTTGCCTTTGTAAATTAGTGTAAAGAGCATTACGGTACCGCTAAGAAATGCGATGGCTGTAGCCAGACTTGCCCCGGCAACTCCCAGGGCAGGAATCGGGCCTGCTCCAAAAATCAGCAGCGGGTCCAATATCATGTTTATGACCACCACAATGACGCCCACTTTCATGGGGGTTCTGGTATCTCCGGAAGCGCGGAAAATAGCGTAACTCGTTTCCATCAGAAAAAGTAAAATTACCGATGCAAAAAATATGCGCAGGTAGGGAGTTCCGTGCCTGATGGTTTCAGCTCCGGCTTTCATGAATTCCAGGATGTCACCGGCCAGAAAAGTTCCTGTTACGGCAGTAGAAATTCCTAAGATTATGGCCAGAGCAAAGCCCTGTTTAATAAAGTAAATAACTTTTTCAATATTGCCTGAGCCGATATTACGCGATATCAAGGCAGTAAGCCCGACAGATATAATTGCGGTAATTGCCAGTATAGTCCAGATGACTATCAGCGAAGAAGTAATCGAATCCTGTGCGGTCGGACCAAGTTTACCGACCCAGAAGTAATCCGTTGTCGACAGAGCAAACTCCATGAACATGCCCATAGCCACAGGAGCCGCTAATGAAATAACCGATTTTAAGATGGGTCCTTCGGTGATGCTTTTATTCTGTATATTAATTAAAGAGCTATCCATTTGTTCAGGCTAAGATATCCCTGAATCAGGGCTGGTTCAAGTTTAGATGTTATAAAATGGCAGGCGTTAAGAATTAGTTCGATAACTGAAAATGGCTGACCAGATGTTCGGGATTGAGTTTTTCGCCGGTCCCCCGTTCGAGTAATTCTGTCCAGCTGTATCTTGAGCCAAAGCGATAGTAGTTTTGAATAAGAAATGCCGAAGTTCTCAAATCATCAACCGGCTGGCCGAGATAATCATTCATATAATTTACCGACTGAGCCGCGATTATCTTCGCCAGTAACAGGTTTATAGAATAAAGCGGCGCATTAAGGAATTTTCTGTTGCTGGCCCAGACCGTGATATCTTCATGCCTTGGCAGGCCGGTATATTTTTGGAGCATGTTCCAGTAAAGTTTGTTTAAGTCCTGGTCGGGATTCAAATAGGCTTCGTATTCAAAATGCAGATTCAATAAAAGCATTCTTACTTCTATCAGTTCCTGTTCGTATCGTGCTTTTCTGTATTTCCGAATAAAGCTGACCGGCATGTTGGCAAAATCATTTAACCAGAGACTGTCAATTGCCAGCAGCGCCATGATTTCGGACATGGCCATCTGCCAGGTTTTCTGAGCCAGAAAATTGTACACCCGCTTATTTTCTGCAATGTGAACCGCATAAAGGGCCTGGCCGGTTGTTTTTAAGAGCTGCCGCATCCGTAACTCCCGGTCGGTCTCAGTCAGGATAATTCTGACATCATGGGGCGCTTTTATTTCGAATACGTTATCAGTTAGCAGATTATCAGCGCCTGATTTCCGAATGAAATAAATAGGCAGCTGCTCGACCTCAAAGCCCATTCTTTCCAGGACATTATCGAGCACTCTCAGCTCTTGATCGAAATTGAAGAAATCATCAGCTTTTTGGTTTATCTCGGAATGAATGAAATCCAAGTCCCAAAGTTCAAGTTCGTTAACACCGACAGTTTTCAGGGCGTTAGTGGAGATTGTTGTAAAATGCTGCTGTGTAAGTGAATCAAGTTTGTAAATAAACGGCAAAACAGATTTTGTGCCCAGCGGAGTCTGGGATGCAATCAT
Organism: Candidatus Zixiibacteriota bacterium; assembly: GCA_022564135.1. Taxonomy (GTDB): domain Bacteria; phylum Zixibacteria; class MSB-5A5; order GN15; family FEB-12; genus JACZWU01. The sequence continues at coordinate 17,192 of JADFLZ010000003.1, read as the reverse complement.
GTCGAAGTAATTCTGATAGCCGAGCCTGACTGATTCCTGGTTGCGAAGCTTAAAAATTACCGACATGCCGTATGAAACGCTGTCACCTGCGGCGTTGGCAGCCCGAAAGGCATTTTCTCTTTCAGAACGGTTGCGGCTGCTGCGATAGGTTTTGTTCAGCTCTGCCAGCGTCAGCATCTGTCCCTGTAAGTCAGAACTAAAATTTGTAAACAGTTTATTCAATGAGTCGCTTAGCTTTAATATCTCCGGCTTAAAGCGGACGCGGTCGGGGAGCAGATTTGCCAATAGAAGTTGCAGCCGGTGCTTTTGCTCCTGGTCTTTGAGCTGTGCCAGGCCAACCGGATTTATTTTTAATATATCAGAGTCAGCTAATAAATAGCGGTAGAGGTCCTGATAGAAATCGAGAGAATCCGAGACGCCGTTAGCATGGTACTCCCATTGCTCCAGTGTCAGGCGGTGCTGTATCCACTCAAGTTTCTTCTCTATTGAATCCAGCTGTACCCCTATTCCTGAGACAGGAGGGTCAGCTTTGCTGATAGTACAGATGACCAAAAGAGCAATTATCAGAGCTTTTATATTTATGGACAGAATCTTCATGCTACTTTCCCCTGGAGATATCAGCAAAATATGACAGGGCCATGGCGTAGCCATAGAACCCGAAGCCGCAGATCTGCCCGGAGCAGACCGGACTGATAACTGATTTGTGCCTGAATTCTTCTCTTGAAAAAATATTAGAAATATGAACTTCTACCGTTTCAGTCTCAATAGCAGAAATTGCATCCCGGATAGCATAACTATAATGTGTAAATGCGGCCGGATTGATAATGATGCCGTCAGCGGCAGGTCCCTCTTTATGCAGATAATCAATGATATTACCCTCGGAATTTGACTGGAAAAATTTGAGTGAAACTTCGAGCTGCCCGGCCAGCTTTGTAAGCTCCTCATTCAGTTCTTTTAAGCCCTTATCTCCATATATATCTGTCTGGCGAGTCCCCAGTAGATTCAAATTTGGGCCGTTTATGACTAAAATAAGTGACATCTTATCTTCCCTCGGCTTTATAGAGCGCCAGGCACTCTTTGACCGAATCTATAATTAGTTTCGGCTTTAAGCCGGAGGCAATAAAGGGCTTTCCGGGGCTCTTAAGCAAGACGAATCTGAGTTTCTGTCCGGAACGTTTCTTGTCAATCTGCATATTTTTGACTGTTTCTGCCGGTTTAATAAGGAAATATGGTAATAGCCTCAGGCATTTTTTCAACAGACTTTCGTAGCCGGCAAGTGCCTTTGCGGCAGTTTTGTTTACTTTCCGGCTCAAAATGACTGCTGCCAGTAGTCCGATAATAATAGCCTCACCGTGCAAAAGCTTACCGTAACCCAGAGTTTTTTCTATGGCGTGCCCGAAAGTGTGCCCTAGATTTAAGAACATCCTGATATTTTTTTCACGTTCATCTTGAGATACTATTGAGCCTTTGTATTTGACGCTTATTTTAATCAGCTTTTCTAAAACCTTGGTATTATAGAGGTCGCCATCTTTCAAGAATTTTTCAATCTCATTAATAAATTTATTGCCGATTAGTCCACCGTATTTGATAACTTCACCAAGTCCTGCAATCATTTCTCTTTCGGGCAGAGTCTGAAGATGTTGAGTATTGCAAATCACAAAAGATGGCTGCCAGAAGGCTCCGATTAGATTTTTACCTGAAGCATGATTGATTCCTGTTTTACCGCCAATAGCCGCATCGACCATGCCCAATAAAGTCGTACTAACCGCTGCCCATGGTATACCTCGCAGAGTGCTGGCCGCGGCATAGCCGACCAGATCAGTTGTGACCCCGCCGCCGCAGGCCAGTATGAAATCATCACGGCTGATTTTATTATGCAGGAGAAAGTCATAAATCGTTTTTAACGTCGAAGCTGACTTATATTTCTCTCCGGAGGGAATCAGAAAAGATTTGATGATGAACTTATTACGCTTTAGAAGCGATTCAATCTTTTTTCCGTGAAGAACATAGAAGCGGGCATCAAAGAAAACAAAGAGCTGTTTATTTTGCGCCTTAGCCTTAAGCAGGCTCAAGAATTTGTTGTCTGCTCTGCCGGCTATGACCACCGGATAGGAACCGGCTTTCAGCTTTATATTAACTTGAGGCATTGATCTTTCTCAACTTCAAAATAATTTCAAGCGCCACCCGGCTGGCTGTTTTGTCAGAGGTTATGACTCGCACATCCGCTCTGGCGTAGTTGTCTTTTCTTTTGAGCATAAGTTTTCGGATTGTCTGTTTCTGTCCTATGGCCGACGAAGATTCTTTCTTACCTGTTAATTTCGGTCGGTCGCTATGTTTTCTTAGTCTCTCATATATTTCTGAAATTGAGCATTTAAGCCAGACCGAAATGCCGTTTTCTGCAAGTAACAGTCGTGTGGCTCGGCTTTGAAATGCTCCTCCCCCCAAAGCTATTACTTTTGGTTTCGCCTGCGTTTTTTTTGCAAGGAGATTTTTAACAGCAGCAGACTCTAATTTCCGGAACGCTTTTTCGCCATCACTCTTAAAGATATCCGGGATTGTCTTGCGGGCCTTACTTTCGATAAGTTTATCAATATCAGCAAAAGTGCAGCTAAGTTTCTTCGCCAGTAATTTGCCGACGGTCGATTTACCGCTGCCCGAAAAACCTATCAAAAATATGTTGGTTCTGAGTTTCATAAAAAACGCTGCTGCGTTTATCAGACAGCCTGTTTGACTCTGTCAAAAACTTTGTTATAAACCGCCTCGATTTCTACCGTCTGTCCTGTCCAGATGTCAAACGAACGCACCGCCTGACCTACCAACATTTGAGAGCCATCAAAAGCTATGACATTATTATCCAGCGCCAGTTTGAGTGCGAGATTGCCTTGATTGTAGTTTAAATCGTAATAGATACGGCTGTTGCTCCAGCTAAAATCTTCCGGAAAAGGTAAAGTATCCTGATGGTTCCAGCCGCCCAAGGGCGTACAATTGACAACAATGCTAAAATCTTTAGATAGTGCATCAGCACAATCAGAAATAGCAGAAGTTTCGATATGAGAGTTTTTGAGAATCCGTTTCATAGACGTTCTAAATTGCTGCAGCTTATCAACTGAGCGGCCGATAACGCAGAACTCAGAGATTTCGTAATCTATGTAAAGACTATAGACAACCGCCCGGGCGCTGCCGCCACAGCCAAGTATCATAGCCCGGCCATGTTTGAGCTTTTCGGTAAACGCTCTCAAGGGCAGTGAAAAGCCGAAGACGTCGGTATTATGACCATGAAGCTGGCCGTTTTCTACTGAAATTGAGTTTACTGCTTGGAGCGCTTCAGCAACTGCTGAAATGTCGTTTAAGAGCGGAATCACGCGCTTCTTATGAGGTATGGTAACAGACAATCCGCAAATGCTGTTGGTCATCAAAGACTTGAATTTTTCATTAAAATTATTTTCTGAGTCCAGATCGAAATTTTCAAAAGAACCATCTAAACCTTTCAGTTTGAAAATGGCATTAAAAATATCGGCAGATTTTGAGTACGCTACATTATGACCAATCAGGCCAAATTTATAGAACTCACTCATTTAATAATCGATTCCAGAATGTCATAGAAGTCGGGGCAGGAAACAGCTGCCGGGGAATCATCATCGATGGTCGAAGGTCCGGCCAGCGACAAAGCCGCTATTGAAAAGGCCATGACGATGCGATGGTCTCGGAAACCGACAAAGTCGGCTCCAGAAAGTTCCCTTCCTCCTTCGATTGCCAAGCCGTCATCAAGCAGCCCGCACTTCGCTCCCATTAAATTCAAGTTATGATGGATAGCTTCCAGCCTGTTGGATTCTTTGACTTTCAACTCGGCGGCATCGCGAATTACCGTAGTACCCTCGGTAAACGCTGCCAGAATTGCTACCAGCGGAATTTCGTCTATCAGTCCGACAGTTGTATCACCGGAAATTTTTCTGGGTTTCAATTTTGCACCAGTCAGAGTAATAGTTCCTCTTGGTTCGCCTGATATAGTAACTTTGTCAGAAGTATTTACTTCACAGCCAATCTGTTTCAGGTGGTCTATGAAAGCAGTCCGGGTAGGATTCAGGCCGACGTTTTCGATAGTCACAGTTCCCTGTGTTATGGCAGCCGCTGTCATGAAAAACGAAGCTGTTGAAATATCGCCGGGAATATTTATTTCACCACCTTTGACCAATGCTTGCGCCGAGAGTTTGGCCTCATATTTAAAAGGCTCAGGCATTATCATTTTCTTCTTACGCGGGTCATCCGGATTTTCTACTGGAACCGCTTTTATCCTTCTGGTTTCTATTCCTTCTCCAATTTCAGCCAGCATTCTTTCGGTATGGTCGCGGGTAAAACTGTCTTCACGTATAACAACCGAGCAGTGTGAAGCCAGGCCGGCCAGAAGCAGCGCCGATTTAAGCTGCGCTGAGGCAACCGGAAGCTTATATTCAAAGGGTAGCAATTTTTTGCCTTTGATTTTTAACGGCAAACTTCCGTTCTCACAAAAAAACTCGGCTCCCATTTCTGTAAGAGGTTCGATAACTCTTTTCATCGGTCTGGCGCTGAGTGATTCATCACCGGTAAGAGTCAGCTCGATATTTGAACCCGCCGCAATGCCTGACAAAAGTCTGGCGGTGGTACCGGAGTTGCCGCAGTCAACTGTCACTTGCTCGGGCAGAGAGCTGTCTTCCGGAGGGGTCAGTTTTAGTCTGTCGTCAAGCTGTTCTACTTTTACGCCGAGCTGTTCTGCTGCCTTGAGAGCACTACGACAGTCTGCTCCATCGGGGAAATTTGTAATTGTGATTGGTCCGCTTGATAAGATTGAAAAAAGAGCCGCTCTCTGGGCGATTGACTTATCACCCGGTACGGTGATAGTTCCTTTTACTTTTTTGGAACGTTTTAACTGGCGCTCCATCAGCAGCTGCGTCCCATGACAGTGGCGATTGCCCGCATTTCTTTTATAAGCTTGTCGAAAGTATCGGGGGTTATGGACTGCTGACCATCGGATAAGGCATTGGCCGGGTCATGGTGGACCTCTATCAAAAGCCCATCGGCACCTACTGCCAGAGAGGCTCTGGACAGCGGCAAAACTTTGTCACGTCTGCCTGTGCCGTGGCTGGGGTCGGATATAATTGGCAGGTGACTCGTTCTCTTAACAAACGGAATGGCCGAAAGGTCAAGGGTGTTTCGGGTATGGTCAGCAAAAGTCCGCACTCCTCTTTCACAGAGGATTACTTTTCTGTTGCCTTCATTTAAAATATACTCCGCAGCCATCAAGAGTTCTTCCAGTGTGGCCGACATGCCTCGTTTGAGCAGCACCGGTTTAGACTGCTGCCCGGCTTTTTTCAAAAGCGAATAGTTCTGCATGTTACGGGCGCCAATCTGAATAATGTCGGTATAGCCTGCAACCAGACTCAGAGTTTCAGTATCTATGGCTTCGGTTACAATCAGGAGATCGTGCTGCTTTCTTACTTCGGCAAGAATCTTCAGGCCCTCTTCTTTTAAACCCTGAAACGAGTAAGGTGAAGTTCTCGGTTTGTAGGCCCCGGCACGAAAGATTTTAGCACCGGCTTTGGCTACTCTTTCGGCTATGCGCAGGCACTGGTCACGGCTTTCGACCGAGCAGGGACCTGCCATTATAATTATCTCTTCACCGCCAATTTTGACGTCCTTGGATATTTCAATCACAGAGTCCTCGGGGTAGAACTCCCTGCTAACCAACTTGTAAGGCTTGGTTACATGAATTATCTCTTTAACACCAGCCTGAGCCAGGATGCGGTCGGAATCTACCTGAGCCTTATTGCCGGTGACTCCGATGGCCGTGCGCTGAGCGCCTGGCATGGAATGGGCTTTGAGCCCCATTTTCTCTATTTCAGTACAAACTTTTTCCACCATTTGTTTGGTGGCGTTTGAATCCATTACTATAAGCATTTATAGCTCCTGGCAGATGCCTTAAATATTTTAGCGAGCGAATCTTTTGATCTAACTATTCCTATTACCTTATTAAGGTTATTTCTGAAATTTTCAAGTGATTTAATTATTTCCGGCCTGTTCTGGTCAATAATCTCCGACCAGACAGAATATGGCGAACCGGAAAGCCTTAGCATTGAGCGAAGACCGGGACCGGCCAGTTGAACCAGCTCAGTAGCCACCTGTCCCCCTAAAATAGTAGAAATAAGCTGCGGCAGGTGCGAAATTTCAGCCATCAGCTGGTCATGAACTGCGGCCTTTATAATAGCGGGTTTTATTCGCAGTTTTTTGACCATCCAGCCGAGCTTTGCTTTATTATTTTTGCTTAGTTTGATCGATTCATCAATAAACCAGCAATGACTCTCAAACAGTCTCAAGGCCGAATTCTCAAACCCGGCTTTTTCACGGCCGGCCATGGGATGGGTCGGCAGAAACTGAGTTTCTTTGGCGAAGTTTAACTGCGACGACAGTTTTAGGATTGGCCGTTTTACGGCACCGGTATCAATTATTAAAGCGTTTGTCAGTGTTCTGATTTTTGAGAGGCGCTGCAGGTTAATTTCATTTGCCATGTGAGGAGCTGCAAGAATAATAATATCTGAGCCTGCTACTGCTTTTTGCAAGTTCGGCTCTGTTGTGACCGGGAAGTTGCGGTTCTTTTTAAGCCGCTTTAAAACGGCCGGTCTATCAAAGGCGATTATGTGAACTTTACCCGTTCCTTTTAGAAAATCGAGCGCCATGCAGCCGCCGATTAAGCCAAAGCCGCAAAATGTTATTTTCTTTACAAGTTTAGTTGGCATGCTACATCTCTTGAGGTGCCTCTAAGCCTAACAGGTAGAGACCTTTGTTTATTACGAGTTGAGTAGATTTCACTAAAGCAATTCGTGCGGCCGACAATTCTTTGTCGTCCGATAAGATTTTGTCACTCTTGCCCTGTTCATTTTTTCGCTGGTAAAATTTATTAAAGGCACCGGCAAGTTTTAATAGCATAGCTGCAATATAAAAGGGGTCGTAGTCGCGGGCAGCGTCTTCTATTGTATCCGGAAAATCTGCCAGCAAATCTATTACACGGGATTCTTCAGTGCCAGCCAGAAGAGTATAGTCTATATCAGATGAAACTGTGCCTTTATAATTTCTCAAAAGCGAACAGAGCCGGGCGTGCGTGTATTGCAGGTAAGGTCCGGTTTCTCCCTCAAAGTTTAGTACCTGGTCCCAGTCAAAACGGATATCTTTATGACGACGTACCGACAGCTGCGAAAATATTACGGCACCGGTGCCTATAATTCGCGATGTTTCCTCGATAGTTTTGAGGCCGGGGTTTTTTTCTTCAATCCGTTTTCGGGCCAGCTCAGCAGCTTTGTCAATGACATCCTCAAGGATAACAATGTTACCCTCTCTGGTTGACATAGCCTTATCGCCAAATTTTACCCAGCCGAATTCTATATGTTTGATTTTACCGCTCATGCTGTCTTTGTCACTCAGCGCTTCGGCTTTTTCTTTGAGTTCAATAAGTTTAAACAGTTGCTTGAAATAATCAGACTGAGCCGAGCCGACTATATAAAGCGACTGGTAAAATTTGTACTGCTGCCAGCGATAGAACAAGCCGGCTACATCACGGGTAGCATACAATGTGGCGCCATCGGCTTTGCGCAGCAGCACCGGCGGCAACAGCGGGTCATCTATATCAACAATCAAGGCACCTTCAGACATGGAAGTAAGTCCTGCTTTTTCAAGAGACTCGATAGCAGCAGCCATCTTGTCGTTTAAAAAAGACTCACTGGTTATCCAGTCAAATTCAACTCCCAGCATTTTATAAATGCGATCAAATTCTTTTAGCGATATGTTTTTGAACTTTTCCCACAGTTCTACTTCGGATGTTTCACCTTGCTCAAGTTTCTTAAATGCCTCACGGGCATCATCATCAAGAGAGCTGTCTTCTTTGGCAGTTTCATGAAACCTTACATAAAGCTCAAGCAGGTTTTGAACGGAATTATTTTTCAAAGTCTCTTCGCTGCCCCATTTGCGGTAGGCGACGATCATCTTGCCGAACTGGGTACCCCAGTCACCCATAAAATTGATACCTATGGTATCGTAGTCGAGCGCTTTGAAAATCTTCCTAAGAGAATTGCCTATCATGGTTGAGCGCAGGTGCCCTACTCCGAATGGTTTTGCTATATTGGGTGATGAATATTCTATCAGAATCCGGCGCTGCTGTCCGACTGTGCTGTTGCCGTAGTCTCTGCCGGAGTTAAGTACCGCCACAATTGTTGAACTGGCGGCAAGTTCTGCATTTGGTCTGGCGTTTAAGAATCCGCCGGCAGCTTCGATAGTGACAATAGCCGGGCCGTTTTGTGAACTGCTTAAGAACTTGTTTGACTCAGGCGCTACTTTGGCGGCGATGCTGGGCGGCTTATCTTCTAAGAGTTTCCCAAAACGAAATACCGGCAGAGCGAACCTGCCCATTGACGGGTCTTTCGGTTTTTCCAGGTTTTCATATATAAAGTCTGAGCTGAAGACCTGATTGTCGCCTGTAGTTTCATACTTGTCTGCATAAACAGACTTAAAAGCCGCTGCTGTCGCCTCAGAGAAACTAATTTTGAACTTATCTTTTGCCATTTAATTCTAAAATTCCTTAAGACTATAATATAACTGAGCTTTGGCCAAATCTACAAGTTTTAAGGCTTAAGGTTTTAAGCTCGGGGCAGATCTAAATGAATCAGATAGAACGTCCGACAGCCGAGGCCACAATTTTCAGCTCTTCGACCAGTTTTTCATACTGCTCGATATAAAGAGTCTGGGCACCGTCTGAGAAGGCAATTTCGGGGTCATAGTGGGCCTCAATCAGCAGGCCGTCGGCTCCGGCAGCAACCGCGGCTCTGGCCATGGGAGCGACATGTTTGCGAATGCCGGTGCCATGCGATGGATCGGCCACAACCGGCAGATGGGTCAGAGTTTTCAATATCGGAATAGCCGAAATGTCCATAGTGTTACGGGTATAATTTTCGAACGTTCGGATGCCTCTTTCACAGAGGATGACCTGATGGTTGCCGCCTGCCAGAATATATTCGGCGGCCATAAGCAGCTCCTGCAATGTGGCCGACATACCGCGTTTGAGAAGAATCGGTTTGTTTACTTTGCCAAGTTCTTTTAACAATGCGAAATTTTGCATATTGCGGGCGCCGACCTGTATCATGTCGACGTATTTTAAGGCCGGCAGAATATCCGCCGAGTCCATTACTTCTGAAATTACCGCCATATTGTGAGTGTCACCGGCTTCGCGCAGGTATTTCAGGCCTTCTTCTCCCAGTCCCTGAAAGGAATACGGAGAGGAGCGGGGCTTGTAGGCTCCGCCTCTGAGAACATTTGTGGAAAACGGCTTCAACAGGCCGCCGATTTTTTTAATCTGGTCCCGCGATTCGATTGAACAGGGACCGGCCATCAGGACAATTTTACTGCCGCCAAATTCAACATCTTTTACTTTGACGATGGAGTTTTCCGGGCCAAATGTGCGCCCGACCAGTTTATATGGCTCGGTCACCCGCAGAACTTCGTGAACGCCGTCCATAACTTCGTAATCTCTGGTGTCGGCTTGCTGAGTGTCCCCCACTACTCCCAGTACTGTGTGGTTGCTGCCGGTCGAGCGATGGATATCAAAACCGCGGTCAATCAGTTTCTGGCAGACCAGTTCAATCTGTTCTTTGGTAGCGGTGCTGTTCATTACAATAACCATGGCAGCTCTTTATTTCTCTTTCTTGTTGTAAACTTGAGTTCGTTCCAGCCGGCGTGATTCATCTATTATCCGCTCAAATAAGCGTACCACAGCGTCCGGTGTTAACGGCCCGGGATTCTTTTCAGTCAGCGATACAAAAATATCTCTTTCACGTTCCGGGTCGAACAGTTTCTTTCCCTTATCCTTTTTGATTCGAGCCAGATCTATGACAAGATTGGCCCTTCTGTTAAAAAGAAACAACAGTTCGATATCTATTGAATTAATTTCTTCTCTGAATTCTTTTAAATCTTTTTTAGCCATTAAATTGCCCTGCGAACCGAACTCAAAAATCTGGCTGCATCTTTTACGCCTCGCGATTTGCTTTTGGCGTTTCGTATCAGCGAAATCAATTTTGAACCGATTACCACGCCGTCGCTGTATTTACAAAAGCGTCTGGCTGTTTCCGGTGACGAAACCCCGAATCCTGCCACAAACTTCTTATTTAGTGATTTCCTCAGACCTTTTAAGTAGTTATCGGTATCTCTGCCGAAAACCTTGCCGACCCCGGTTACACCGGTTACGGTGACAGCATAGACAAAATCAGTGCAGCTGTTTTCTATCTGTTTCAGGCTATTTTTGTCTGTGGTCGGGGCGACTAAGAAAATTGTAGAGATGTTATGCTTAGCCGCATATCGTTTAAAATCTGAAGCTTCAGACACGGGCAGGTCCGGGATTATCAAGCCGTCAACACCTGCAGCAGTAGCATCTTTCATAAATTGCTTTTCGCCGTAGCTTAAAACAGGATTGTAGTAGCCCATTAAAATAAGCGGAATATCGCTGGTTTTTCTGACTTGCTCTACGATTTTCAGAGTCTTGTGCAGCGTCATTCCTTTTTTGAGAGCATGATACGATGAAAACTGAACTTCTGCTCCGTCGGCCAGCGGATCAGAAAACGGAAAGCCGATCTCTATCATATCGCAGCCTGAATCTACCGACGCTTTGATAAGTTCTACTGTCGTTTTCGTATCTGGGAATCCAGCCGTAATAAACGGAATCAGAAACTTCTGCTTTTTATTTTGCTTTATATATGAGCGAATGCGGTTCAACTTTCAGTCCTTGTCTTTCTCAGAAAAGTTTGCCATATCTTTGTCACCGCGTCCTGAAAGACAGACTACTATCTTTTGGCTGGCTTTGAACTTCTTCTTATTAGCAATCAGATAGGCCAGAGCGTGTGCTGTCTCTAAGGCCGGAATTATCCCTTCAAGCTTAGAAACTAACTCAAAAGCCGCCAGCGCCTGCTTATCGGTCGCGCTGACATATTTTACCCGTCCCGAATCATTCAGCGCCGAATGTTCCGGTCCGACTCCGGGGTAATCCAGTCCGGCGGATATAGAATGCGGCAGAATTATCTGGCCGTCATCGTCAAACACCAGATAGCTGTAAGAGCCGTGGAGAACACCCGGTTTCCCTTTGGACAGAGTGGCAGCATGCTGGCCTGAATTAAGTCCGTGTCCGGCTGCTTCTACTCCGATCAGTTTAACCGATGGTTCATTAATGAAAGAGTCGAAAATTCCAATAGCGTTGGAGCCTCCTCCCACGCAGGCTATTATAACATCCGGGAGTCTGCTAAATTTTTCCTGGCACTGTCGTTTGGTTTCTTTGCCGATAATTGACTGAAAATCGCGCACTAACATCGGATAAGGATGCGGCCCGACCACCGAGCCAATAATATAAAAAGTTGTTCGAATATTTGTTACCCAGTCGCGCATCGCCTGGCTGGTGGCATCTTTGAGAGTTTTCGAGCCTGACTCTACCGTGACAACTTTAGCCCCCAGGAGTTTCATTTTCTCGACATTGGGCGCCTGCCTCTTTATATCCACAGCTCCCATATAGATGATGCACTCCATTCCGAAGCGGGCACAAACTGTGGCAGTGGCCAGGCCGTGCTGTCCGGCGCCGGTTTCGGCAATTATCCGTTTTTTACCCATATGCTGGGCTAAAAGAATCTGTCCGACCGTATTATTGATTTTGTGAGCGCCGGTATGGTTTAAGTCCTCACGTTTGAAATAAATTTTGGGGCCCTTGAGATAGGCCGTAAATCTCTCGGCAAAATAAAGCGGGCTGGGGCGGCCGACATAATCCGACAGGTAGCCTCGCAGTTCAGACTGAAATGACTTGTCTTTCTTGAGCTTTCGGTATGACTTCTCAAGCTCGGACAGGGCCTGCATTACTGTTTCAGGAACATACTGTCCGCCAAATTTGCCGAAGCGGCCCCTGCTGTCAGGGCCTCTTTTAACTCTTTGTGCCATATCGTATTCTATTACATACGCTAAAGAACTGCTTTAGCCTAATTTCTGATTTTTTGCCAGACAAAATTTCTACTCCTGAGTTTACATCTACTATAATGGGGTCAAAGATTCTAATACCCTCTAAGACATTGTCGGCAGAGATACCACCTGACAGCATAAGATTAGGGATTGCAGTATTTGGTCGGATAGTCCAGTCAAATCTCCGGCCGGTTCCCCCCGGTTTGTCTGCCGTAGAGTTATCAAGCTGCAGAATATCCGCATCGCTGGCAGCAGCTTTTTTGTAATCCGATTTTGTTCTGATATGAAATGAACTTATAACTTTTAGTCCCGACTTTTGAAGATTCCTAATTATAGAATTGGATTGTTTTCCATGTAATTGAACGTAGTCGAGCTTGAGACGATCTGCTGTCTTAAGTATTGAATCGAAATCTGCGTCTACAAAAACTCCAACCCGGTCGATTGTAGCAGGAAGTTTCTTTATGATTTTCTTAGCGTCTGTGGCTGAAATATATCTTTTTGATTTTTTGTAAAATATAAAGCCGAGCATGTCAGCTCCAAATCTGGCTGCAAGTTGAGCATCTCTTTCGCGAGTTATACCGCAGACTTTAATTTGAAAGTACTTCATGCTGATTTCAAAGACCTCAAAAGTTTTACCGGGTCTGCTGATTTTATCAGGGCTTCACCAATTAAGAAGCAGCTGTAGCCGAATTCTCTTAAGCGCGTGATATCGGCTGGTGCGTATATTCCTGACTCTGCAATTTTTATGATATTATCAGGTATAATAACGCTTATCGTTTCGGAAGTTTTTAAAGAAACAGAAAAATCTTTGAGGTTGCGGTTGTTGACGCCGATTATATTAGCGCCGCAGTCGATCGCAATTTTGGCTTCATCGCTATCGTGAACTTCAACAATGACATCAAGGCCGCAATTTCCTGCGAGTTTTATCATGCTCTTAATTTCAGCAGCTTTCAGAATGCTCACAATCAGCAGTATGGCGTCTGCTTTTTTGAATCTGGCATATGGAATCTGAAATTCGTCTACTATGAATTCTTTGTAAAGAATGGGAAGTCCCGACACTGCTTTAGCAGTTGCAATAAACTCAGGCGAGCCCTGAAAATATTTCTGGTCAGCCAGTACCGAAAGCGCGGCAGCTCCGCCTGCGTGATAAGAAGAAGCAATTTTTTCTACATCAAAGTTTTCAATCAAGACGCCTTTGGATGGCGATGCTTTTTTTAATTCAGCAATAATATTGACTCTATCGGATCCTACAATAGCAGCTCTGAAATTGAGACGGTCGTTAGTCTCAAGTTTTCCCTCCATCTCGCTTAAAGTAAGCTCTGTTTTGAGCCGGGCAACTTCGCTTCTTTTGTGGGCTGCTATTTCCTCTAGAATATTTGTCAACTGATTGCCTCGCGTACCAGAGTCCAGCGTTGTTTTCCGTTTTGTCTGGTCTCTACATTTTTAAATAATGAGTAGAATATTAAGGTCGACAGTAAGTAAATAGCAATCGTAATATTGATAGTAACAGTATATCCGTAATTCTCAATGAGAACTCCCCCAAACGCCGACGATATCATCAAGGCCGAGGTCCAGGCCACTATTAAAAGAGCGCTGACCAGCCCCTGTTCGGACTTCTCAGACAGCTCCATGGCCAGGTTTGTTATTATCGGCACACCGATATTCATAAGGCCGGCTCTTAACACAAAAGCCAGCAGCACCAGCGGCAGAAAATCGCTGTAAGAAAGAATTAACATAAACGGAATAGAAGAAAGCTGGGCTGTTACAACCGCTCTGACCAGCCCTATTTTTTTGGCCATAATAGGCCCGATCATAATTCCGATCAACATTACCAGATGAGCCAGAAAATAAAAGAAAGTAATTCTGTCAGGAGGCTGGCTGAATCTATCCCGGAAATAGAGATTTAAAAAGGGAATAATAAGTCCGGCGCCAAGCCCGACTATAAAATTTGCAATGGTAATCTTAAAATAAAAGCCGCCTCTGTTTCTGATTTGATTCAGATTAAATGAAATTTTGCTTTCCTCAGCCGAAGGCGGATTCGCTTTGACCATCGAAAACGGAATCAAAGCCAGGATGCTGGCCGCTATTCCTAAATATAATGTATAGCGGTAGCCAGATATGATGTCTCCAGTGAAATCTGTCAGCATAACAACAAGTGTTCCTGAGAACAGGGAGCCGACCATACCGGCCAGCAGCATCATTCCAAACGAAAGTGAAAACAGATGGGTTCTCTCAACTGAAGTAGAATTTCTCATATAGAAAGGTCCGCTGGCTACCCGAAAAAAAGCGAACGACATGCCTGTCAAAAGAGAAAAACCCATAAGCAAGAAAAGCTCATCCATGGTTGTGATAAAATAACTGAAACCAGCCATCATGATACAGCCTGTTAACAAAAGTGGCTTGAGCTTAACCCGGCTGAGAATCATCGCCACTGGAATAGCCAGTAATGTTACACCAAGAGCTCTGGCAGATATAACCAGACCTATTTGACTTTCAACAAACCCTAACTCTTTTAGATAGAGATTAAGAAGCAGCTGAAATACATGAAAATTTACTCCCATCAAGAAGGAGCCAATCAGATAGAGTCTGGCGTTACGGGAAAACATCCTGAGAATAGTCAGATATGAAACGATTCCACCACGGCTACGCTGCCAGAAATTTTGCTGTTTTTCTGTAACTTCTATTTTTTCGGCTGTATGATTCATTAAATTTGTTTGGTTCCCTTTATCCAGCTTTGGAATTTCTGTTTAGCTGCTCCCCAGTCGATAGCGTCACGGGCTGCTGAAACACCATCCCAGATTGAATCAGCTTTGCCCGCCACATAAATCAGCGCCCCGGCATTAAACAAAACTGCTTCGCGATAGCTGTTGTCCTCACCCTCAAGAATATCGTTTAATATTTTAATATTGTGACCGGCGTCTCCGCCTGCTAAGGATTCAGCGGGATAGGTGGTAAGACCTACTTCAAGCGGGGTGATGGTTCTGCTGTTTATTTTGCCGTCTTTTAGTTCCAGGAAATCTGTCGGGGCGCAAACAGAAAATTCGTCCATGCCGTCGCGCGAGTGGACGACCAGTACGTGTTCTGACTCCAACAGTTTCATTACTTCGGCTACCAGCTTCATCAGGAATTGATCGTAAACACCGATGACCTGTCTTTTGACTCCGGCCGGATTTGTCATTGGTCCCAGAATATTAAATACGGTTCTGATACCCAGCTCTTTTCGCGGTACGGCGGCATATTTCATGGCCGGATGAAAACGAGGTGCGAACATGAAACCAAACTGCAGCTCGTTTATGTTTTTCTCTACCACGTTTATTCCCGGATCAATTTTGGCGCCGCTGGCTTCTAAAATATCTGCCGAACCGCAAGCCGAGCTTACCGAGCGGTTGCCATGCTTGGCAACAGTGACATTGGCAGCCGAAGCTACTATGGCCGCCGCAGTTGAAATATTGAAACTGTTTGAGCCGTCACCGCCTGTGCCGCAGCCATCGACAGCGTTCTTGTCATCGATTTCAATTTTAACCGCATGCTTGCGCATCGCTTGGGCAAAACCGGCTACTTCTTCGGCGGTCTCCCCTTTTAATTTCAGGGCCACCAAAAAACCGGCTATTTGTGACGGAGTCGCTTCACCCTGCATCATGATTTCCATTACTCTGGAAGCTTCTTCCTGAAAAAGGTTCTCTTTTGAAATAACTCTTTTGATAAATTCTTGCATAGCTACACGCTTTTTAAAAAATTGTTTAAAATGTTCTTGCCCTGTGAAGTCAGTATCGATTCCGGATGAAACTGCACTCCATAAAGCATCTTCTCTTTATTTTCAACAGCCATTACAGTTTTGTCAGCCCAGGCTGTAATCGTAAAACTTTTGGGAATAGTGCTGCGCTCAACTATCAGCGAATGATAGCGGGTAGCGGTAAACGGTGAGGGCACCTGCTTAAACAAAGTAGAATTATTATGTGAAATCTCGGATGTCTTTCCATGCATGAGAACCGGGGCGTAGCCGATTGTTGCCCCGTTAACCTGAGCAATAGACTGATGTCCCAGGCAAACCCCTAAAATAGGAACGGAGCCTGTTATTTGTTCTACTAGTTCATTCATTATACCGGCGTTTTCAGGTCTGCCCGGGCCGGGTGAGAGTACAATTGATTTTGGCTGAAGCTTTTTAATTTTTGAAACAGTTATCTCATCGTTTCGAAATACTCGGATATCGGCCCCGAGTTCACTGAGATACTGAACCAGATTATAGGTGAACGAATCATAATTATCTAAAAGCAGAAGCAAAACTTAATTCTCCCCTGTCACGGCCTGTATCGCCGCGCGAGCTTTGGATTCAGTTTCTTTGAACTCACGGGACGGTTTGGAATCGGCCACAATACCGGCGCCGGCCTGTATATAATACTTGTTATCTTTTTTAACTAAAGTGCGGATAGCTATGCAGGAATCCAGATTCCCCCAGAAGTCCAGATAGGCAATTGATCCGGCATAAATACCGCGGCGCTCTGTTTCGAGCTCATCGATTATTTCCATAGCGCGTATCTTCGGCGCTCCGGAAACCGTACCGGCCGGGAAACAAGCGAAGTGTCCGTCTATAGGTTTGTGTTTTTTGTTTATCTCTCCTACTACTGAGCTGACAATATGAATAACGTGCGAATATTTCTCAATAATCATATTATCTTTTACTTTAACAGTCGCAGTTTTACTGACCCGGCCAACATCATTTCTGCCAAGATCGAGCAGCATGGTATGCTCGGATAATTCCTTTTTGTCTGCCAGTAAATCTGCAATCAACCTGGCGTCTTCCGCTTCGTTTTTGCCTCTGGGTCTGGTACCGGCAATGGGGCGCGTTTCAATGATATCTTTTTCAATGCGGACCATCATCTCCGGCGAAGAACCAACTACCGCGTTGTTTCCAAAATTCAAAAGGAACATATAAGGAGAAGGATTTATTCGTCTCAGGCGGCGATAAACATTTAGTGCCGAACTGTTTGATTTTATTTCCCATCTTTGCGACAAAACAACCTGATAGACGTCGCCCTCTTTTATATAGTGCTTGGCTTTACGGACATTGCTTTCAAAAGTCTGTTTGGATGTATGAGCGATAATTTTGCCGGCCTTTTTATTGTCCTGTTTTCTGGCGCTAAGAGGCAGCGGCATGGTTAGTTTCCTGACAGATTGCCTGATCCATCTGG
>JADFLZ010000120.1 GCA_022564135.1 Candidatus Zixiibacteriota bacterium | reverse complement strand
TTAAGAGATGTTTCTGTCACTCCCCTCCCAAATTCCCCACTAAATCCCCACAAAATACCAGCTGACCTCTTAGAAGAAAGAGAGGCTTATAACTATGTCCACGTCAGAAAAGCAAATCAATACCAACCGTCAAAATGCCCAAAAATCTACCGGACCTAAAACAGAACAAGGCAAGAAAAATTCCAGCCAAAACGCCATTAGTCACGGCTTTCACGCCACTGACATCGTCATTGATTCTCCCCACCTCAAAGAAAGCCAGACGGACTACGACCAGCTAATCGAATCCCTCTTTAACGAACTCAAACCAATCGGCGTCTTCCAGGAGCATTTGGTCCTCAAAATCGCCAACTGTATCTGGCGCTATAAACGCGCCATTAATGCCGAAACCGCCACCATTAACAACCAGTTAACCGCCTCATATTTAGCCCCGCTTCCCATACTATCTGATGATATTGATTCCGCCGACCAGCCCGGCCAATCTACCAAAAGCGCCAGTTCACGTTCGATACCCTACGGTAATATGGGCCGAGCCTTGCTCCGTTATGAATGGCGGCTTGACCGGGAGCTTTATCGTACATATCAGCTCTTTAATCATTTAAAACTGATGGAGAAATCAAATTCACTACCAGACTTAATATCTAAAAAGTAAAATATAACAAAACGAACCCATTTTCAGAATCTCTGACCCTTCGACAAGCTCAGGATGACTCTTTAAGAGGGTAGGTGGGCCATCATTTATGACATAGTCCTGAGCGGAGTCGAAGGGAGTCCCGAACGAGATTCCCTGCTATTCCATTCTGAAACAATGCCCCAATTATATATTGGCGAAGTCCCATATTTTCAGGCTTAACTGTTTCAGTTCGGCACAA
Source organism: Candidatus Zixiibacteriota bacterium (assembly GCA_022564135.1). Lineage (GTDB taxonomy): Bacteria > Zixibacteria > MSB-5A5 > GN15 > FEB-12 > JACZWU01. The sequence continues at coordinate 5,795 of JADFLZ010000120.1, read as the reverse complement.
GTAAGCCGCTGATATGCAATAGGTTAGGCGATATCGACCCCGTGGCATATAAGCTGCTATTCATTATAGCGGCTATTCCTAATAATTTTAGCAAAGGGGCAGGAATATGTTAAGCATCAATAGTATGAGCATCGTTGGGTTGAGAATCGGGAGCAATATCAATCGAAGTTCCAAGAGTCTTTTTAGTTCAATGGAAAAACTATCTTCGGGATTAAAAATAAATCGGGCCTCAGACAATCCGGCCGGGCTGGTAATATCCGAGCAACTGCGGGCGCAGATTGCATCATTGGGGCAGGAGATTAAAAACATCGACGCCAATATGAATAAGTACGCTACTGCCGATGCCATGGTCGGAGTTATGCGCGACCAGTTAGTAGATATGCGCGCCATGGCGGTAGGGGCGGCCAATACGGCTTTCAATTCTCCCGAAGCTCAGATCGCTTATCAGCGCTCCGGCGAACTTCTGTCCGAAAGCTACAATCGTCAGATCGAAAACGCCGAGTACAACGACTCTAAACTTTTTGACGGTTCTGAAGGCTCGGTGGCAAATATCGACAAAATGGCCAATATCGATTTTAGCACGGCCGATACGGTCGAGGCTTCGATCGTAGAAATCGATAAAGCCCTGGCACAACTCGACAGAGTTCAGATTGAAATCGGTGCCAAACAGAAAAATGAGTTTGAGGCGATGCGCGCTTCTAAAATGGTAACCCGTGAGAATCTGATAGCGGCCGAATCATCTTTGCGCGATACGGATTTTGGATCAGAGTTTATCAATATGGTTAAATCATCATTGCAGATGAAAGTGGGACTGGCGCTGATGGCGCATTCCAGGATAAATGCTCAGACAATTTTGAAAATGTTTTCATAGGAAGATCCCCACCTCCCCCTCTGGCTATGGGATGGCCCCTTTTGAGAGTCCGCCGGGTGTTGCTCCGCCCGGCGGGCGTTTTTATTATCTAGTAGCGAAGAATCAATGCTGTCTTTCCAGCTTTAGTCCCTAAAAGGGGCGTAGGCAGGAATCCATCTTCCGTTATCCATCGCCAGAAGTGGACGAACCTGGCGAAATCCAATTGACTAACTCAGCCGGTATATTTACTTTAGCTAAACGAAGTAGATTAGCGTTTCGCCAGGAATAATTTTGAACTCAATTAGATCAATAAAGCGACAACTTGTAATAATCGTATCTGTCGTTTCAATGTTACTCTGTTCAGGCTGCGGCAGACCTCCGGAAATATACGATCCGTTCATAGTTCCACGTAAAGAATTTTATCCTCAATTGAATAGGATCGCGATTATGCCGCTAAATATAACTTCTGAGCCTGTTAAGTTTCATAATGCAATGGATTTATTCGATTCATTGTTGGCCAAAGAACTTCTTGATAGCGAATTAGAAGTTACAATTGTGCCGGTTGAAGAATCTGATTCACTTCAAGGATATTTTATAAAGCAATTAGGCGGTCTTTTTGATCCGTATTCTGGCAAGCTGGACCTAGAAAAAACAAGGACCTGGCGGAGGACGTTAATCAGCGAAGTAGAAAAGAAATATAAAGTCGATGCAATATTGTTTACCAGGATTAGCACGGTCAGTGCACACTTTTTTAGAGATCAGGCCAAGTGGGACGGTGTTACTGAAAGTATTGGCAAAGACAGGTTTTTTAAATCCTTATTGGGTCTTAAACACTCGGGGAGCATTCCTGCACTTTCGTTAATTGTTGAATTGAGAGCAACGAACGATTCGCTTTTGTATCAAAACGCAGGTGGCATTCAGGTACTTCAAAAGATCGGTACGGGGAGCAGACCCGAAGACAGACCTTATCATGAGATTTTAACAGATGAAAAACGTAATCAGGATGCTGTCGTCTATGCCATTCATCCTTTGTTGGGAAGATCAGTAAAGAGACGCCCCGGAAGTATCAATAGACCTAAGACCAGGTCTTCGCTTCTGGAGTCAAAATAAATTAAATCTAGGCAATTTGTGCTGCCCAGTGCCTAGCTGCTGATGCGCACAAAAAAGAAACCCACCTCCACGGCGGGTCTCATAAGAATTAAATTTTGGAAATCTAAATCAGCCGGCTTTGGCAGTCTCAGCTGATACTTTGGGTCGGACACTTCTCACATTTTTGGTCACTTTGCCGGCCTTGATACAGGAAGTGCAGACTTTGATTCGTTTCGGGGTGCCATTTATAATTGCTCTGACTGACTGCAGGTTTGGATACCAGCGCCTTCTGGTCGTATTATGGGCGTGAGAGACATTATTCCCGAAGGAGGTCTTTTTACCGCATATTTCACAAGATTTTGACATATTTTCATTCTCCTCAATTCTCAAACAGAGAAAGGCTAATTTACATGATTATATCAAAAAGGCAAGAAGATATCTTGCGGCCGGCTCATAAAATTGGCCTGAAGTGAGCTTTTTGAGCCTCTATTTGACTACTTTATAGCTTTCGTGTATTATTGGCAGTTACTTTAATATTTCGATAGGAAAACCAGAGATTAAACAAGGAAACTGATGCTCGACCTGAAACTAATAAGAGAAAACAAAGATCTGGTCAAGGCCGGAATGGCCAAGAAACATAGTGATGCAGATATCGACAAGATTGTAAAGCTCGATGAAAGCCGCCGTGAAATAATCCGGGAGACAGAGTCTCTTAAAGCCAGGCGCAACGCTGCTTCAGCTGATATCGCCAAAAAGAAAAAAGCAGGTGAAAAGGCTGACTCTGAAATAGCTGCAATGAGAACAGTCGGCGAACAGATAGCGAGCTTGGATGGCAAGCTTCTTGAATTAGAACAGGAGCTTCAGGAAACGATGTCCTGGATTCCCAATATGCCGCATGAGACGACTCCCGAAGGCAAAGATGAAAATGACAGTGTGCTGATACGTGAATGGGGAGAAAAGCCTAAGCAAGATTTCAAAGTTAAGCCACACTGGGAGATTGGTCCGGAACTGGGGATTTTAGATCTGGAAGCTGCCGCCAGAGTGTCCGGCTCGGGCTTTTATCTGTTAAAAGGCATGGGTGCCAAACTTCAGCGGGCTTTGATAAACTTCATGCTCGATTTGCACTCAGCCGATGGCTTCACCGAGTGCGTTACGCCCTATATGGTCAAGAGCCACAGTATGCACGGCACCGGCCAGCTGCCCAAGATGGCCGATGATATGTATAAAACCTCAGACGATTTGTGGTTAATTCCTACTGCCGAAGTTCCGGTTACCAATATGTATCGTGACCAGATAATCGATGGCAGTGAGCTGCCGCTTTCATTGGTTTCTTACTCAGCCTGTTTTCGCCGTGAATCGGGAGCGGCCGGCAAAGATACCCGGGGGATGATTCGGGTTCATCAGTTTGATAAAGTTGAAATGGTTAAAATCGTTCGTCCTGAAAATTCGTATAATGTTCTGGAAGAACTGGTTAAACAGGCGGAAAAAGTTTTGCAGCAGCTGAAAATCCCATACCGGGTCTGTCTATTGGCGGCCGGGGATATTTCTTTTGCGGCGGCTAAGTGTTATGACATAGAACTCTGGTCGGCCGGTGTAGAGAGGTATCTGGAGATTTCTTCGGTTTCGAATTTCGAAGATTTTCAGGCGCGGCGGATGAACTGCCGCTATCGCGATGAGGACAAAAAAGTCAAGTACGTGCATACCTTAAATGGCTCAGGGCTGGCGCTGGCCAGACTTATTCCGGCGATACTGGAGAACTATCAAAACTCTGACGGGACTGTGACAATTCCCGAGGTGCTGCGTCCATATTTGGGCGGTGCCGAAAAAATCAAGTAGATGACAGACAGCTCAATCAAAGCCAGACGCACAGGCGGTTTGTATATTACAAAATCGACCCTGTTCAAAGTTTACTTACTTTTGGGAGTAGCCATTGTTTCAGCTTTGTTTATCTGGTATACCTTTGGAGTAATTGAAAATCTGCAGAGAGACACCCGTTCTCAGGTAGAAAAATTTGTCAAAATGTGGCAGCTGGCGGCCAATTCGCCCAATACCGGCAGCGCCGAACTTCAGTTTATATTCGATGAAATTATAGTCAAAGCCACTTTCCCAATTATAATTTTAAGTCAGGAGCACGAGCCGATTCACTGGCGGAATATACCCGGCATTGACCCTGCCGACACGACTTTTGAAACAAAAAAAGAACTGAAAGAGATAGCTGCCGAAATGCGCCGTGAGCATGATGAGTTCGCCCTGCAGTTTGCAGAAAATTATGTCAATTATTTCTGTTATGGAGATTCGGAAGTTATCGAGCAGCTGAAGATGATGCCTTTTATTGAGATTGGCATAGTCGTTTCGTTCATGCTGGTGGCCTTGATTGGTTTTCAGAACATAAAGCGCAGCGAAGAGCGTTATATCTGGGTGGGCATGGCCAAAGAGACGGCGCATCAGCTGGGCACTCCTATTTCATCATTGATGGGCTGGCTGGAGATGATTAAGTCGGAAAGACCAACTGATGATTCAAAAGTCAGGAGTGAAGAAGTTGATGAAGCCCTGGATAATATGATGGTTGATATCAAGCGGCTCGAGCGAATTGCCAACCGTTTTGGACTGATAGGCTCGAAACCGGAACTTGCTCCGCAGGATTTTAATCAGCTTATTCAGCAGACAGTTGACTATTATAAAAAGCGGCTGCCACTGGAAGGGCAGGGCAGAACACTGGAGTTTAAAGCCGGAGAAATTCCGCCGGTGGCAATAAGTCCGGAATTATTAAGCTGGGCTTTTGAGAATATAATTAAGAACGCGCTGCAGTCGGTTGACTCAAAGTCGGGCAGAGTTGAAGTAAGATCATTTTTATCTGCCGACGGGCGTGAAGCAGTGGTAGAAATTTCTGATAATGGTCAGGGGATTCCGGCCGGCGCCGCTCGCAAAGTTTTCAGACCCGGATTTACCACCAAGAAACGCGGCTGGGGACTGGGACTGTCGCTGGTAAAAAGAATAGTAGAAGAATCGCACGGTGGAAAAGTATTCTTAAAACGTTCCAAGCCGGGTGAAACAGTTTTTGAAATACACTTACCTTTAAGATAGACAGAGCAAAGTTATTAGTTATGGCACAGAAAAAAGATATAAGACGCATACTTTGGGTTGATGACGAAATAGATTCTTTTAAGCCCCATATTCTCTTTTTGGAAAAGCGGGGCTACGAAGTTAAGGCTTCTATGTCGGGCGACGAAGCGATAGAACTGGTAGGCAAAGAGAATTTTGACCTGGTGCTGTTAGATGAAATGATGCCGGGCAAAGACGGACTGACCACTCTTGAAGAAATAAAAGAACTAAACCCGCATCTGCCGGTGGTCATGGTCACCAAGTCCGAAGAAGAGTCGCTGATGGATGATGCTATCGGACAAAAGATAGATGACTATCTGGTCAAACCTATAAACCCTTCGCAGATTCTAATTGTTATTAAAAGACTGCTGGACTCCCGCAAAATAATCAGCGGCAGTTCCATGAAGCGCTATATAACAGAAATAAATAAATTTAATGAGAAGCTCGATGGCAGAATGGAACCCGAAGACTGGTACGAAGCTGCCCGGATTTTATCATCATGGGATTTGGAACTGGACGCCAATGCCGATGTCGGGCTGGCGCAGACACTTGAAGGCACCCGCAAAGAATGGAACATCGAATTTACCAAGTATATTGAAAAGAACTATGTCAGCTGGCTTCGTTCCGATAAGCGACCGCTGCTGTCGCCCGATATCAGTTCGCGTTATATCGTGCCTGAACTCAAAAAGAAAAACAAAGTTCTGTTTATAGTCGTTGACTGCATGCGCCTTGACCAGTGGATGTTAATAGAACC
>JADFLZ010000119.1 GCA_022564135.1 Candidatus Zixiibacteriota bacterium | reverse complement strand
TTCTGAGGCTACCCGCCTGAATCCTTTGGTAATCAAATTTGCGGCGAGAGTAGAAGAATCCGCCAGATTCATCTGACAGCCGAATGTCTGGATATGGAAGGTCTCTGGTTTATGTCCGTTAGCGCTTTTGTTCTTTGCCATTATTAAATTTTCTAATGTTTTAGTTTAATTAGTAAAATAAGTAGAAGGATGAAAAAATCAAACAAAAAAGCTGCCTCCTAAAAAGCGTAATTGGCAGTAATTACCCCGAAAAGAGATGATCCTTCTTTCTCTGACTTATTAACAGTTCACTATTTTACCGGATTCCCGCAGGGAGGAGGTCCTTTTCGGAAAAAGTAGTCTACCAGATAAGTCAAATCGACAATATTGACTTTGCTATCACAATTGACATCACCCACAAATAATTCTGGCTGCGGGCTCAGCCCTGAATTTCTGAAGATAAAATCAACTAAGTATGTAAGATCCAAAATATTCACAATATTGTCATAATTGTTATCACCATGCAGCCGCCAGACCTTCATTATCAATTCGATTTTGCGGGGAGAATTCGAAGCAGCCGGAGCGATTATGTAAAAGGAATCGACATATTCGCCGATCGTCAAGCCAAAGGCAGTTGCATTGATACCAACCAGCTCAGGCACGTTTCCTGAACTGTCCGTTACGCTTGCCCAGGGAACAGAATTGTCAATACTCCACTCCATACAGCCGCCGAACCTGTTTCGAATTTCAAAATATCTGGGAATAATCGGCCCCTGATCTTCCTGGGCAGTCATTACGAAGACAGAATCCATTAAAAATATTTTCGGCGTTGCCGAGCCCGGTACAATATCGAAATTTACGATTAGAGTTTCGGGGGAAACTACAGATTTTCTGGCATAGATTAAGACCGTGTCTACGTATGTACCTAAAGGCAAATCGGTTTGTTCTGCAAAAAGATTTATCACTTGATCAGCCGTTCCTGATAAAGGAAAAATCGAAAAGAAATCGGACTCATAAACAATTTCAAAATCAAGTGGGTCATCTCCTCCAAGATTAAAGACATTAAAAGGGATGACGGGTGATATACCTGTTAGTCCGTGAGAACATTCGAACATGCTGTATTCAATTGTATCCGGAAAAATTCTCAATTGACCCGGATTGTCAGTCAGATGCATGATAATCTCTACCGGCACAGGAGAATTAATAGCCTGGTCGGAGTAAACCCAGACCGTGTCATGGAATTCATCACCCGATTCACCGCCAAGCTTAAGAGATACCTTAATTAAATCCGGAGCCACACTCGTATCAGGTTCGATGAAAATTATGCGAGGCGAACCGCCGTTTTCTATCCAGAAATTCATTGTTCCGCCTCCGCCATTTCTAACGTAAAAGAAAGCAGAGTCAAAGGGACTTCCTCCGGGTTCAATAATGACAAAAACAGAAGGTGGATCGACCACTATGATCGGCAAATCTGAAGCTACTGAAAGATTGACAGGCACTTTAAGCGGACTGTTGGTCGCCTCAGGGTCACTGACTATAATAGTATCTGCATACTCTCCAAATGGCAGTCCGGTAATGTCAATTGAGACTGTAACATCATTTGAGTCTCCACCTGAAACCGGATTTAAATTCAGCCAGGCTTGAGAATTTGTGGCTGACCAGTTGAGAGTTGAACCGCCTGTGTTTGTAATAGTAAGGGTTTTGCTGTCAGGGTTGGCCTCACCGGCTACGGCACTGAAGAAAAAGATGCCCGGGTCCAGACCGATAACAGGCGGCGGCGGAACAACCTCGAGAGTTATTTCGACTTCAAGGGGAGTATTGGCGGCAGCTGCAGAATTTACAATTATGGTCTCGGCGTAATTTCCAGTACTCAGCCCGATATTGTTTATTTCGACTCTGATAGTTCTGGGTGTGTTACCCGAAGACGGCGTCACGATTAGCCATGGTGCACTTTCGCTTAAGCTGAAATCTATTATTTCGCCCGAAGATGAGCTGATATCAAACTCCTGAAAAACCGGGTTTGCAGCGCCTTCGATAGAGCTAAATCTTAGTGAATCTTTTGACAGCACAATATCCGCAGGAGCATTGGGGTCGATAATCGTCAAGCCGCCAACCCAGACAGGAACAAACGGTGTCTGGTCACCCCTTACTAATTGAAATTTGCTGGCGTCATTAAACTCCAGAGTGTCGATATTTATCTGGTCAGATTCATTCCAGCTTGAAAGAGTGAAGTAATAGCTGGCCCAGAGGCGCCGGCCGCTCGAATCTGCCGAAAATAGCGGAGATATTGCTATGCCTCCGAATAGAGCTCTTTGATTGGCATTGGTAAGCGCTATACTGTTGTCTTCGTAAAAGAACGGGCCGATCTGAAAACCTCCATCGGTAAGAGCGCTGGCCACGGCGCTGTCTAAGGTCAAATTAGAATTATCCCAGGAAAATCCCATATTTGCCGCAAAAAGTTCCTCGTCGTTAAATACCCATACTTCTAATTGAACTTTTAATTGATTGGCCTGAGCATCAGGCGACAGAGTTACTATTAATTCTACCGTGTCAACGATTCCCGGATCCTGTGCCTTTACTCCGACCGCAATGAGGCCAGAAAGGATAATGGAAACAATCAGCGTCCTTGTCATTTTGTTCTTCCTATCTCAATGCTTGTGAAAATCACCTGTTGGCTGCCGACCGGATTTTCTCACATCATACGAAGTTAAGCTGTGAAGTAACTATTTACGTCGAAACATAAGTGAAGTACAATTGACCACCGTGCTGAAACAATCGACGTAAAACTACAGCATTAAATTAGAGCCAGACGGCAATTCTGTCAAGCCCTTTGACGCAGCTGGCTAAGCAAAATTGGTGAATTGAGAGCAAAAGCCGTTACTTCTTTGAAGCTGATTTGGCGGCCCGTTTGCGGCCTTTGGTAGTGCGGCGTTTTTTCTTCTTGGACTTTTCTATTTCTTCAGTAAAGATTTTCTCAAGAGTATATGACGAGGGAGCATAGTCCAGCAGGCATTTTTCGAAAAGTTCGTCAACCCGCTCGATGAACACAAATTTTGTCTTGCGTATGATTTCTTTAGGCAGTTCTCTTAAGTCCTTTTCGTTTTCTTTGGGAAGAGCGATTTCATGGATTCCGGCGCGAAATGCCGCCGAAATTTTTTCTTTTATGCCGCCGACAGGCAATATTTTACCGCGCAGAGTGACTTCGCCGGTCATGGCAATATCGTTTCTTATCGGACGCTCTGCCATTACCGATGCCACTACCATTCAGACTGCCACACCCGCCGAGGGTCCGTCTTTGGGGATCGCTCCTGAGGGGAAATGAATGTGAATATCCAAATCACTAAAATCGTTGTGATCAATAGCCAGAACATCTGCTTTGGAACGGACATAGGAGTGTGCTGCCAGAATCGACTCGCGCATTACTTCACCAAGAGAACCGGTAGTGATAATTTCGCCATTGCCTTTCATCTTAAGGCCTTCGATAAACATCAGCTCGCCGCCGGCGCCAGTCCAGGCCAGTCCGGTAGCGGTACCGATTTCGGGCTGACTGACAGCCTTTTCGGGAATGTACTGAGCGGGACCCAGATAAGATTCGAGATTTTTGTCGTTTACACTGACAGAAACTTTTTTCTTTTCAGCTTTTCTCAAGGCAATTTTTCGGCAGATCTTTTCTATCTGCTGGCTAAAACCAAGCAGTCCCGCTTCCATAGTATAATCGCTGATAATCAGGGCCAGAATTTTGTCCGAAAATTTCAGTTCAGACTTCTGAATACCATGTTTTTCCAAAAGCCTTGGAATAATATAGCGTTTGGAAATTGTTATTTTTTCTTTTGCAATGTAGCCGGGGAGTTCTAATATCTCCAGCCGTGGAATAAACTGCTCAGGAATTTCTTCAAATGATCTGACCGAACAGATAAAATAGACTTTGCTCAAATCAAAAGGAACACCCAGATACTGATCAAAAAATCTAAAGTTGTAGCGAGTATCTATCGCTTCTAAAAGAGCCATATTTACAGATGAGTCGTTATCAATGTTAAAGTAATCAATATCTTCAATCAGAATTACCGGGTCACAGGTACCGCAGTTTCTTAAGGTCCGGATGATTTTGCCGGGTAAGGCCCCCAGGAATGTACGAGGCGAACCTTTTATTTCAGAAACATCACTAATACCGCCGACTGATATTCTGATAAACTCTTTGCCCATGGCAGTAGCCACAGCTTTGGCCAGCGAGGCTTTGCCGGTGCCATGAGCGCCAACCAGGCAGAGAGTGGGGCCCTCGCTTTGCCCTCCCAAAAGTTTGCGAACAGAAAGCCGCTCCAGGATTTGTTCTTTGATATTGGTCGGGCCATAGTAATCTCTGGTCAGGATTCGTTCGACATCTGTTATGTCGTAACTTTCCGGCGAACATTTCCCCCAGGGAAGTGCCAGCAGCCATTCCAGATAATTTTTGGTGACTCCGTATTCAGCTGAGGCTGTGGAGAGCTGTGACAGCCGGTCTGCCTCTATGATCGCCTTGCTGACAACTTCATCCGGGAGGTTTGGCATGTTTTTGACCAACTCTTTAAACCGCTCAGCTTCTTTTTCTTCTATGAACTGGTCTCCGAGCAATCTTTTGATTTCGACTAACTCTTCTTTAAGAAATTCCACCTCGCGTTTGCGCCTGACTTTTTTAGCTGCCTTTTTACCCAGACTTTGACGCAATTCAACTCTTTCGAGCTCATCAGACAAAATTCTGTTTAAGGCGCTGAAGCGTTCTTCCAGATCTATCGTTTCCAGAAGCTGCTGTTTCGATTCCAGCGGAAGTCTGAATGAAGATGCGATTTCGTCAGCCATCATAGACGGGTCACCCAGACTGGCACTCAAAATTAGCAGCTGCTCACTTGAATAGCTCGGATCAAGCTCTGTTATTTTTTTGCTTAATTGCAGAACTTCTCGGGCCTGCTTTTTTACAATTACCGGCACCTGGGAGGAAATTTTCAATCTGTCTATCGAGACTGTCTTAAATTCCTGCGTCTCTTTGATTTCTTTAAGAACTACTCTTTCGAATCCTTCGATGGTAATTGTCTTATATTCACCCGGCCCCTGGCGGACATCGCAGATTTTTGCCAGAACTCCAATTTGATGAACCGAAATATTGCCGGATTTGGCTTTACTTTTTGCTGCCGGAGAAAAGGCTGCGACAAAGTTGGTAGATTTTGAATGACAATAGTTTATCAGGGCCATGTTTTCTTCGCGAACTACCTGAATACTCAGATTTGTGCCCGGGAAAAGCACCCCGCTGCGCAGGGCCATTAGCGGATAGACTTCTTCTCTTTCAGAGCCTATCACCGGTATATTTTGCTTAGTTTCAATTATCATGTTTTTCGCCGATTCATTAGTTTATCGGGTATTTCAGCCTTTGATTGAGAGGTTGAGGTGTTTCCACCCTAACCGATTTGCCAACAAAGGCTTACTACGCCTGCCTGCTAATATCTCTGCCTCTCTTTATTTATTACTTCTATATATTTAACTTAGTTTTGAAAGTCCAGTTCCTGAATATAAAAACCGGCCTGCGTTTTTTTGCAGACCGGTTTTTGGGCTATTAATGAGGTCAGGGGCTCTTTTTAATTAAGGACGGCCTGTCCTGATACTATCTGCCGTATCTCATGATCCGGATTATTCTGCAGATTCGCCACATTTATCCTGATTTTTTCAGGATCGGCGTTAAGACGATAATATCCCAGACGGTTGTTTTCAATCAACGGCCAGTTATAGCCAAGACCGGCGTTGACCTCGTTTTTCATCCGGTATAAATACCGCGCCTGATTGAAACCAACCTCGATATCCTCTTTGTAAACCCAGCCGGACGAAGCCGGATTATTAGCCCGCGACCAGGCCAGTTTGGCCAGATACTTAAACGACTTGGCTGTCAGACGCACTGTCTGATCATTTACTTTGACAACAAACCGTTCTTTGTCGGGGCTGCCGTCAATTTCTAAGAGCTCCACTTTTTGTGACACCATAGTCGGCACACTGTACGAGTTTGTCCCCGGATTGATGTTTAGAGAACACATAAACTCCTCCTCTCGAATTATTGTAATTTTGTTTTTGAGCAAAGCCAATTTCTGTTTGCCCTTGATTATTTTGTTTAACTTTTCTTCATCAAATTCACAGAGCTGACTGATTGATTCCAGACCGGCGTTTTTGAGATTTAAAAAGTCACTGCGTTTTAAAACTGAACTGAATTTCTGGTATAATGGTTTGAACTCTGCCGGCAGGCCATGACGGATTTCAAAAGCATACTTCTGAAGCTGGCTGATCAGCGGACTTTCTTTTTCTTTGGCGCCGACAATAGCAGCAAGCGACTTAATCAGATGCGAAACTGTTTCGGCCAGCGCAACAACCTGCCCCAGATGAATCTGAAAAAGTTCTTCGAGCCGCTCTACCGAGAGACCCTGGCACCAGCTGTTCAGAAGCAGAAGCGCTTTTATGGCGGCAGAATTTTTAGGCGGCAGCGGTTCGCTCTGATGATTTTCCGGAATAAGAAAACGCGCCTGCTCGAGCCCTCCGGAAACAGAGTCAAACTGCTGATAAAGCATCTTCAGCGGACTCTCCTGAACCAGTTCCATACGGTTCAAAAATCCGGGCGGGGCGTTCCAGTCCGGAGAACTTAAAGCCAGAGCTATCCAGCCAAACAAGGTCTGCGGAGAACCGGACTCTA
>JADFLZ010000118.1 GCA_022564135.1 Candidatus Zixiibacteriota bacterium | reverse complement strand
CCAAGCCTGGCTTTGTGTGGTCGCTTTCGCTATGTCGGCTTTTTACTCAGCGCGATTTTTAAAAAACAGAAAGCTTATAGACGATGATTATGCGCTGGATACCGCCCGTCTCGGCTTTATTTTCTGTCTGCTGGCGACAATAACCGGCTCGATATTCGCCAAAGTTACCTGGGGGGCGTTTTGGAACTGGGACCCGAGGCAAACCTCGATATTTATCCTGCTGTTGATTTACGGCGCCTTTTTCGCCCTCAGAAGCGCTGTCGAAGACGAAGACCGCCGGGCCACGCTTTCGGCTGTTTATTCGATTTTTGCCTTTGTGACCGTGCCCTTTTTGATTTTTGTTGTGCCCAGAATGGTTACCTCGCTGCACCCGACTGATGCGGTCATAGATGAAAATTTGAAATTTACCATGGGAGTGCAGGTTCGTTCGATATTCTTCTCTTCACTGGCCGCTTTCAGCGTTTTATATTTCTGGATGCTGAGCATGGCCAAGAGGTTAAACAGACTAAAAAGAAAACAAATGACAGGGACAGACTAAAATGGATGGAAATTACGTAGCTCTGGCGGTAACGCTGGCAATCTGGGCAGGATTGTTTATATTTCTCCTGAAGCTTGATAAGCGAATTCAAAAACTGGAGGAAAAAAGCAGGTGAATGCTAAAACAATTATAGGCCTGGTTATTATTTCGCTGACTATGATATGGGGGATAACCAGTTTTCTTGACTCAACCATCGTTTACGTATCAATAGCCGAGGCTAAGACTTCAAGCGAAATGGTTCAGGTCATGGGCAAAATTTCCAAAGAGGAAGTCAGCTACAATTCCGAAGAATCAAGACTTGAATTTACCATCTATGATGCCGAAGCCGAAGATGAAAGTTCTGCCGAGCGGCTGAAAGTTGTCTATTATGGAACAGTCCCGGGAAATTTTGATCAGGCTGTATCGGTTGTTGCCAAAGGAGTCAGCCATGATAACGAATTTGTAGCTGATAAACTTTTGGTGAAGTGTCCCTCGAAATATCAGGGTGAAGATGGCGAAGAATACGGGGACATTAAAAAGCACAAAGGCGGCATTATGGGCGATACCGTGATTAATTCAACGCCGGACTCTGTCGCTTCGTCTATTTAGAGGTGAAACATCGCATCCGCACAGCGTTTGTCGTAATTTTAATCGTAAGTTTTGCAGCAGGTCTGGTTACGGCTGATGTGCCAATTCCTTTCAGTCTCAAACGGGGCATCCCTGAAATTGAAGTCATTATCAATGATTCCATCAAAGCTTCTTTTGTCATAGATACCGGCGCCGACCATATATATATCGATAAGACTTTTGCTGAGAAGCACGGCCTGTTGTCCGGCCGAACGCAAGCAATGCGACCAACGCGCGGCTCTAAAGGTGGTACCGAAGCAAAGCTCTTCAAAGTAGAGAGCCTGAAATTTGGAGAGCATGCCTTCAGGGATATATCAATGGTCGCTATTGATCTTGTCTCGCAAATTAAAGACACTTCTATGGGATCTCCCGATGGTGTCTTGGGAAGCAACTTTCTGCGAACTATCCCATTAATTCTGGATTATGTACACTACCAGATTCGTTTTCAGGCTTTGAGGAAGGCGGCAGTGAGCGCAATTGTACCTTTTGAGTTGCGACGACACTTTATAATCGTAAACGCGTCAATAAACGACAGCGTGAAAACCAAAATGATTTTAGATACCGGCTCCTCCTATACAATATTGACTCCAAATGTGGCAAGAAGTCTGGGGCTTGCAGGTAACGAGAGTCACAATTCTATCGTAAACGTAACACTTGATGAAGAGTACACTATCGATGAAGTTGTGGTTCTTATCAGGGATATTTCTGAATTAGATGCCGATTCTGAAATAGGCGGAATTATTGGCACTACTTTCCTGCAGGAATCAATTCTATTCATAAACTGGGACTCCCAAGAATTGTGGTTCGACCATTAAAGTATAATTTTATTCTTTGCTTGACACTTCTTTAATTTTCAAATAAGTTTCATTCAAATCGTTGCGGTGTCCCGCCTAATGCGGGAGTAAAAGGGAAGACGGTGAAAAACCGTCGCAGCCCCGCTACTGTAACGGCTACTTTCAATAGCATCAAGCCACCGGTAAAATTGACCGGGAAGGCGCTTTGAAGGGTTTGACGCCGAAGCCAGGAAACCTGCCGTAACCAAATAATTCTAAGACCGAAAACGACGCGGGTCGTTATCAGGAAACTCGCGCTGGTGGCAGGTCTTTTGAAAGGCATACCATGAAGCGTTTTTTGCTGTTCATGGCCGCTTTTTTGCTCGTGGAAGCGACGGGAATCCACGCTCAAGAAACAAGCGGCACTAAAGAAAACCCCAAAGAACTAAACGACTCAATCGTTGTCACCGCCAACCGCGTGCCGACTCCATTACGGGAAATCGCCAGTTCTGTTACGGTAATCACCAGCGCGGAGATTGAAAACAGTCAGGCAGTGATGATCACCGACATTCTGCGCCATGTGCCCGGCCTTGATGTCGTCCAGTCAGGCGGCACCGGCACGCTGACCTCGCTTTTTTTAAGAGGCGCCAACGCCCATCATACACTGGTTTTGCTTGACGGCATTTCACTTAACGACCCCAGTTCGCCCAATAACGCCGCCGATTTGTCGAACTTGAGAACCGAAAATATATCACGAATTGAAATCCTGCGCGGGCCACAGAGCGTGCTCTATGGCCCTGAAGCAATCGGCGGGGTTGTTCAGCTTTTTACTAAAACCGGCAGTGCAAACAGGCAGCTGAGTTTTTCATCCGAGACCGGTTCATTTAACACTCTCAATTTCAATACCGGCTTAAGCGGCTCGCACAAAAGAGTTAGCTACTCACTTTCGGCAGCGTTTCTTAATACCGACGGTATTTCAGCCGCCGATCAAAAAGACGGCGCCAAAGAAAATGACGGCTACAAAAACAGTCAGCTGTCTGCACGGCTCGATTTTCAATTTAATGAAGCGCTGAATCTAAAACTGACCGGCCGCTATACTGACTCCGAGTCAGACTTAGATAAAACGTTCGGCATACTCGATGACCCCAACTACGTTTCAGACCAAAAGGAGCTGCAGTACGGCGCAGGTCTGATCCATAATTCTTCAAATTCATCCTGGCGTCACCAGCTCAGTCTGGCTGTGACTGATATCGAAAGGAATACTTTTGATACGTACGACGTCGACCATGCCAGCGATTCGCAGTCTACCTTTACAAGCGGTGCACGAATCGCGATAAGCTGGCAGAGTTCCCTTCAAATAAGCAGACGAAACGCTCTGACGATCGGAATCGAATCTGAGCGCTCGGAATTTTCGAGCGACCTCTTTTTCCGAAGCTCCTTCTTTGAAGATTACACCGACCGCCTAGACGGCATACATGCCTGGAGCCGGGGCGTTTATATTTTCGACCAGGCTCAAATTGGTGAAAAACTGTTTCTGACCGCAGGCGGACGACTCGATGAACACAAACAGTTCGGCACAACCGGAACTTACCGTGTTACCGCTGCCTATTTGTTTGAGAAAATAAAGTCGAGGCTCAGAGCAGTAATCGGGACCGGCTATAAAGCGCCGTCGATATATCAGCTATACAACCCCAGTCCGTTTATCGGCAACCCCGAGCTTTTGCCAGAAAAAAGTCGAAGCTGGGAGATTGGGGCAGAGCACGAACTTGCAGCGGAACTTCTTACATTTTCAATTACATACTTCGACAACGACTACAAAGATTTGATTCAAGGGACGGAAAATGTGGCCGAAGCGACCTCGCGTGGTCTTGAGGTCTCTCTTGAATTTAGATCAGATCAGTTTCGCTCTCGCCTAGATTACAGCTACACCAAGAGTGAAGACAAGACAACCGGACAAGAACTTATCAGGCGACCGACACAAAAACTTGTTTTAGTTACCAGCTACCAGCCGCATCAGAGCCTGACGCTGAATTTGACAGCGAGGTATGCAGGTGAGCGTGATGACCTCGATTTCCGTCAGTTTCCTGCAGCCAGAGTGATTTTGAAAAGTTACACGGTCGTTAATCTGGCAGCGTCTTATATTATCAGACGGAATCTGCGGCTAACGGGGCGCGTTGATAATTTATTTGATGAAGATTATCAGGAAGTTCTTACCTACGGCAACATCCCTCTTTCGGCCCACTTTGGCGTTAAGGTTTCAATGTAGGCAGTTAGCGCGAAAAAGCAGAATATAGGGGTAAATAGGCAGGATTTGCCCCATTTGCTCTCAGGAACGGGCTTTGAGTTTGTGAATTTTGTAACTTTTTACTTGACGAATTGAACATTTTGAGTATATTGACGTTGTATCTTCTGTAGATAATTTTTTCAATTTTTACTCATTTCAGAAAGATAAAAATGTCAGATTGGCACTTTCAGTTTAACATAGATATTGATGCTAAGAACTCGATAGCCAGCGTCAAAATTTACGGAGTCTGGCGCGAGGAAACCGCCCGGGAATATGCCGAGCATTTCAAAGAAGAAGCAAAAATTCTCGCAGGCAAACCCTGGGCTCGTCTGGTCGATTTGTCCAACTGGAAGACCGCTTCGGATGAAGTCATTGCAGTTATTGGCGAACTTCTGCAATGGTGCATTGACAACAATATGGTCCATTCAATTTATATCATAGACAACCCTATTACTTACGGCCAGCTGATGCGCATGGTCAACCGGGGTAAAGCCAGAGAAATCACCAAAACTTTTCGTACTCGTAACGAAGCCAAAAAATATCTGAAAGAAAAAGGCTTCACAGCCGAATCCCAGACCGACGAACGCAGCATATTTAAGTAAGTCGCACGCACAAATCTTTCTTTCCAACTTGTCTTTCCTGTGCCTCTGTTTTTCCTGCGCCCCTGTCTTTCCTGCGCAGGCAGGAACCCATCTTTTTAGTACATTCGAAAGGAACCCCCCCACGACTACTCGGGACTATGCTGCAAGCAGTGGGCGACCCCTCCTGTCAGGACCGCAAGGGTCCTGACCTACAAGAGCTTGTCTTTCCTGCGCAGGCAGGAACCCATCTTTTTAGTACATTTAGTGGGCGGCAGATGCCCTCATCTGCCCCTTGCACGCAGGTGCTCGCGTGATTTCTGGCCTTTTCATTATGTAATTATCGGAGAGGACTATAGTACGTGAGGATCCCACCCCGCGACTACTCGGGACTATGCTGCAAGCAGTGGGCGACCAATAACAAAATGAGTCACCCTGAGCGGACATAGTCCCGAACGTAATCGCGGGAGTCGAAGGGTCTAACATTTTTTACAAAATCAATGTTTATCGCTGGTATGTGTGGAGTGTCGCAGGATGGTCCTCGCGCGACATTTGTTGAGCAGAGCAGGCCGAAACTACTGCTATTTTGACATCAGGGAGTCTGCTGACAATCAACCGGCTGGGGTCCGCCCCGGAATATGAAATCGATGAGATAAGTCAGGTCAAGAATGTTCGGTGAACTAAGAGATTCATCGCCGTTAACATCGGATGCTTCGAAACACAGGCCGGACTCGTTGCTGCCGCGGAAGATAAAATCTACAATGAATGTAAGATCTATAATATTGGCGGACGAGCTGTCACCGTTGGCGTCGCCTCTTATTCCATTGCAGCAGTAAGTTTCAATGGTTCCCTGCGGGGTCAAATCATGCCCGGACAATCCTGCGTAATCAAGTGCATATTTGCGGACCTTAAAAACGGTGTTCTGATTAGGTGACAGAATTGAACCCTGTGCCATAGGTCCCGAAACATTCAACGGGCTGATATATTCCCATACTTTATTGCCCGAACTGTCGACTTCAAAAAGATAACCACTTGTTGCCGAGCAGATAATTGTGTTACCGTTGGGCAGCCTGTCGGCACCGCCCATAATCCGGGAATAAAAAGCCTCTTTGGGTGTGTCTTGATAGTGCCAATCGATTAGTAACGGACCAAAGGCAGAGTCGGGATGACGGCTGTAGTTTCCGTTTGTATCTGCCGGTGGTGTGAATTCCTCGACGGAAGAATAATCTGTTGTATCACCTAGTCTGTCTCTGCCGTTAATGTAGAGAATAAACCGGCCTTGCCCGGAAAGGCTGTCATCTATCCAGTGAATATCGTGAGACCCAAACAGCATTTCGTCTGTTGAGTCACCTTTACGGTATGCTTCCGGATTGCCCCAGCGGTAAAGAATGTCACCGCCCTTGCCGCTATTCCCGCCTGTATGACCGGCAGCTTCGGCTGTTGAAGTGCTGTGGTCAATTACCCATACTTCGTGAAATCTATTGTTAGACATTACGATTTGGTCAAGCTGTTCATTGTAGGCGATTGCATTGAAATGAAGCCAATCCGGATGATCTCCGCTGGGTGAATTGTTCAGGTCAATGAGCTCAACGTGGTCTTCGACTACCCCAAAATTTGCTTTAGTTGAATCATATTCCTGGATAAGATGATCCCAGGCCTGCCAGATCCAGACGATTTCAGCGCTATCGGGGAAAATTGGTCTCACTTCGGCAATGTGTTCTGACCACACTTCAGTTGCGACGAAATTCGAATCCCTGCCGGCAGCGTAAGCTTCATCGGGAGATTTTTTGACCCAGGCCATTACTAAAATATTTCCGTTGGGCAAGGGCTTAATATCGTGATGATGACGGAAAAGTGTGTCTGCATGCAGATAATCCCAGAGAATTGTGCCGTCCCAGTCTACGAGCTGAATTCTGCCACCTGCGCCGCCTCCGTTCATCCCAAATTCTTCGCCTCCAATTGTTGCACGGAGCAAAAGTCCGTTCTCGAGGAGATAGGATGAATGGCGGGGAACGACA
>JADFLZ010000117.1 GCA_022564135.1 Candidatus Zixiibacteriota bacterium | reverse complement strand
AGAATATAAAAAGAACATGAAAAAGTTTGATTACATAATCGGCCTGGACAAACTTAAGATTATCCATATGAACGACTCTAAAAAAGAGTTCGGCTCCAGACGTGACCGCCACGAGCATATCGGTAAGGGGCATATTGGAATTGAAGCGTTTCGTAACATCGTCAATGATAAACGCTTAAAAAATGTCCCAATGATACTCGAAACCCCCAAAGAAGAAGAGTTGAAAGAAGATATCGAGAATTTGAAAGTACTGCGGAGTTTGGTGAAGGGGTGAATACGGTGGAGAATTGAATTATTCGGCGGATTTAAAACCTTCTTCACTATCATTAATCGGTTGGTTTTTGGTAATGGTTGCGGCTTTGACTATTTTGAGCAGCGCAGCCAGTTTGCTTAAAATAAACTACAGTTCTACTGAAAGCGTCGAAATTCGCAAATCATTTGGAAAGCCTACTCTGGTTGGACGAAAGATTAATTTTAGTTTCATGCTTCAGTCACATGTTACTCCTCTGAATATATTCCATATTTTGTTTGGCATTACCCTGCTGATTGGAAGTATCAATTTTTTGAAGTTAAAAAGTTGGGCACGTCTTATGATTGAAATCTTAGCGTGGATATTTCTTACAGAAATGTTTGTGCTGTTTGTTTCCGTAAAAGTGTTTGGAATCCAGGAAATCTATTTAGTTCCTCAATTCTTCGAAGACCAGGGAGCAAATAGTGGTGTCAAGACAATGGTTACAGTTATCTTTGTTGTTTCTGGAATTGCCTACGTTGTAATAACAGGATTCGTATTGAAGAATTTAAGAGGGGACACAATTCGAAGCTGGATGAAATTACCAACCGAGCCTTTTGTGGAAATACAGCAATCTTAGCTTGCTTAAAAGAGTCTTAATTCCTACCATATCCCCCTATGAAACTTGGTATAATTGGTAAACCGCAAAGCGGTAAAACGACTGTTTTTAACGCCGCCTGTCAGATGCAGGTAGCTGTCGGCGACTATTCGCAGGCCGTCCATCGCTCAATCATAAAAGTACCGGATAAGCGCGTAATCGCCCTGGCTGAGTTAGTTAACCCCAAAAAACTGACCTATGCCGAAATGGAAATTCTCGATGCGCCCGGTTTTTCGGGTAAAGGCAAAGAAGCGGCCGGGATTGAAATATCTGAAGATTTAAAAAAGATGGAAGCTCTGATGGCTGTCATCGATGGCTTCTCACCGGACTGTAAGCCAGAAAAAGATATTCAGGATTTGATCGATGAAATGATAATCCACGACCAGACGGTGGTAGAGTCCAATATCACTAAAAAAGAAAAGAAGATGAAGCAGGCTGGCGACAAGACTGTCATCACAGAAATCAATTTGCTGAAGCGCTGTCTGGCCCATCTCGAAACCGAACGTCCGCTGATTGAAATGGATTTAAGCGATGACGAACTGAAACTTATTCGCGGTTATCTGTTTATGTCGCTCAAACCGATGCTGATAGTACTTAATATTTCCGAAGATGATATTCCCAAAAGCGAAGAAATTTATGCCGGTCTGAGTAAATTCGTGTCCGATTCCAAACGGGAACTGGCTGTCATGTGCGGCAAAATCGAAATGGAATTGGTCGGGCTCGAAGAAGAAGAATTAAAAGAGTTTTTGAAAGATTTGGGCATTACTACCTCGGCGGTTGATATAGTAATTCAAAAAGGTTACAAGCTGCTGGGTCTGATGTCATTTTTGACCGCCGGAGAGCCGGAAGTCCGCGCCTGGACAATCAAGAGAGGCACCAACGCCCAAAAAGCAGCCGGTGTGATACATTCCGATATTGAGCGGGGTTTTATCCGGGCCGAAGTTACTTCATACGCTGATTACATCGAGCACAAAACCCCGGCCGCACTCAAAGCTGCCGGTAAACAGCGCTTAGAGGGCAAAGAATACCGGGTCAAAGACGGCGATGTGATTTTGTTTCGTTTTAATGTTTAGTTCTGAAATCTATTTTCGTAGATTTTTGTCCTTATGAAACCTTTATAGTGCGGACCTGTTCAAAAAATGAACATCTCTGCCGATAACAAGAGAATGCGGTGTCAGCGTGTTAAGTGCAAATAAGGAGAGAATGTGAGCGATATCGCCGACAAAATTAAGCCCGAACAAAGCATTGATATTCAGTCGATTCCGATTCTGCCTCTAAAAGGAACGGTCGTTTTTCCATATATAGTGGTGCCGCTGATGATTCAGGAGCCGCAGCATGCCAAGATGGTCGATGAGGCGCTGATGCGAGGCTCCAAAATCGGTCTTTTCCTGCAGAAAGATGCCAAGCAGACCAACCCGGGGCCGGATGATCTTTATCATATTGGTACTTCGGCCACAATTCTCAAAATGCTCAGATTTCCGGACAGTACCGTCCGTTTTCTGGTTCAGGGGCTTTCTCGTATTAAAATAAAAAAGTTCACTTCGAAATCTCCATATTTGACAGCCGAAGTGATCGAGACCGAAGAGACAATATCATCAGAATTAAAACTCGAAGCTCTGTCACGGAATTTGTCCGAGCGCATCCGCAAACTGGTAGATTTGGCTCCGTATTTGTCAGAAGAGTTTTATGTCACCGCTACCAATCAGGATACACCTTCAAAGCTGACGGATTTTATCGCCTCAAATCTTAATCTGTCTAACGAACAGAAACAGCAATTGCTTTCAGAGACGGATGTTTTCAAGCGGATGGACCGGCTCTACGCTGCGGTCAACAAAGAGACCGAAGTTTTAGAGCTGTCGCAGAAAATTCAGGCCAGAGCCGCCAGCGAGCTGGGCAAATCCCAGCGTGATTATATCCTGCGTGAACAGCTGAAAGTTATCAAAAAGGAACTTGGTTCGCCGGATGATGCCAGCGAGGTGGAAGAGTTTGAAGAAAAAATCAAAGCGGCCAATATGCCGCAGCATGCCGAGCAGACCGCCCGCAAAGAGCTCGACCGGCTCTCTCATATGACGCAGTCATCGGCCGAATATACAGTAACCCGCACCTATCTCGACTGGCTGGTGACACTGCCCTGGTCGGTCTCTACCAAAGATAAGCTTGATTTGAAAAAAGCCAAAAAGATTCTTGATGAAGACCATTTCAATCTGGAAAAAGTCAAAGACCGCATTCTGGAATATCTGGCAGTCAGAAAATTAAAATCAGACGTCAAAGGTCCTATTCTTTGTTTCGTTGGTCCTCCCGGGGTCGGCAAAACTTCGCTGGGCAAATCAATAGCCCGCGCCATGGGGCGCAAATTCGCCCGTGTTTCTTTAGGCGGCATGCGTGATGAGGCCGAGATCCGCGGCCACCGGCGCACCTATATCGGCGCCATGCCGGGGCGCGTTATTCAGAGCATGAAGCGCTGCGGCTCCAATAATCCGATTATTATGCTTGATGAAATAGACAAACTAGGCACAGATTTCAGAGGCGATCCGGCCTCGTCGCTACTGGAAGTACTGGACCCGGAGCAGAACGATGCTTTCTCCGACCATTATCTGGAAATTGATTATGATCTGTCCAAAGTGATGTTTATCACCACCGCTAACTGGTCGGAACCTATTCCAGCGGTACTTCGCGACCGTATGGAAATGATAAATATTCCGGGCTACACTGATCTTGAAAAAATGCAAATTTCAAAACGGCACTTGATTCCCAAGCAGCTCGAAAATCACGGTATCCCCAAAAATAAAATTGAGTTTAAGGATTCGTCCATCAAAGAAATAATCGACGGCTACACTCGCGAGGCAGGACTCCGCAATCTCGAAAGAGAAATCGCCTCGGTTATTCGCAAAATCGCCCGGCGTATCGCCACCGGATTTAAGGGCAAAAGCAGCCTGACCGAAAAATCTATCCGTAAACTTTTAGGGCCGCGTCGGTTTACCCGCGAGGTTCTTTCCCGCAAAAATAAAGTCGGGGTGGTGCCGGGTCTGGCTTATACTTCAGTCGGCGGCGAAATTCTTTTTGTCGAGGCAACTTCCATGTCAGGTGAAGAAAAACTTATTCTGACCGGACAGCTTGGTTCGGTTATGAAAGAATCGGCTATGGCAGCGCTGTCGTTTATCCGCTCGAACAATGAGGAACTGGGCATAAGTGAAGCAGCCTTTGTAAAACGTGTTTTTCATATTCACGTTCCCGCCGGAGCTACACCCAAGGACGGCCCCTCGGCAGGTATTACCATGGTCGTATCGCTGGCCTCGCTGCTCTCCAATCGCCCCATCAAACCGATGATGGCTATGACCGGTGAGATAACTCTCCGCGGCCAGCTTCTGCCCATCGGCGGCTTAAAAGAAAAACTTCTGGCCTCCTACCGTGCGGGGGTAACCACGGTGGTGCTGCCTGAGGGTAACCGCAAAGATACTATCGATCTGCCGGCTGAAATAAAAAACAATATATCGTTTAAGTTTTTCGATGAAGTCCTGCCGGTTATCAGATATGCGCTGGACAAAGAAGCAGTTAAAAAGCCGGGCAAAAAATCGACAGCGACCAGAAAGAAAACCAAAAAGAAATAACAAAGGAACCGGTTATGTATCTGGTCACCTCCGGGTCGATGCGTGCAATTGACCGCGAGGCCATCGACAAGCACAAAATTCCATCATTAGAATTAATGGAAAAGGCCGGACAGGGGATAGCCGAGCGTTTACTTATCCACGAAATTATTGATCCTGCGAGTGAACACAAAGTTGCTGTTATTTGCGGCAAAGGAAACAACGGCGGCGATGGCTTTGTGGTGGCCAGGTATCTGCATGAGGCCGGAGTTAATGTCTGTCTGTTTTTTATCGGTCCGGTCAATGCTTTATCTGAAGACGCCAGTATGAATTACAACCGCGCTGTCAAAAGCGAAGTGCCGCTGACAGAAATCAAAAAGATGGCCGACTTAGAGTATATAAAAGACTGCAGCCATATTATCGATGCTTTGTTTGGAACAGGTTTCAGTGGCAGCCCTCGCGAATTGTCTGCAGAAATCATAGAATTTATAAATAGGCAGAAAGCAGCCGTTATTTCCATAGACTTGCCCTCGGGGCTGAATGCTGATGACGGAACTCACCAGGGAGCGGTTATAAGGGCGGACTATACTTTTGCTTTGGCTTTGCCAAAATATGGCTTATTTTTAGCTGCCGGTACTGAACTGGCCGGAGTGGTGGATATCGTACCCATAGGAATACCGGATGAAGTTATGAAAAAGCAAAAGTTATCACATCAGCTGATTACAGCCGACCTGGTTTCAAACAAACTGCCCAAGAGAGACCCCCAGGGACACAAGGGAGATTTCGGCAAACTTCTACTGATTTCAGGCTCTACCGGCATGACCGGCGCCGCTTGTCTCTCTGCCAGCAGCGCTCTTCGAAGCGGCTGTGGCATTGTTCGGGTCGGCTGTCCGCAGGCAGTGCAGCCTGTCTTGGCTATTAAATTAACTGAAGCCATGACCCAGCCGCTGCCGGATATTTCAAAAAAAGGCGTGCTGGCTTTGCGTTCTTTAGGGGAAATTCGCCAGCTTTCAAAAGAGCATGACGCCATCGCAATTGGTCCCGGACTTGGTCTGCACCATGAAACTCAAGAGTTAGTCCGGCGCTTTGTTTTAAAAAACGAAAAGCCGATTGTCATAGACGCCGATACCTTGACAGCTTTGTCAGCTGACATGAACACGCTCAAAGATTCCAAGGCAGCCATGGTGCTGACACCTCATGCCGGAGAATTCCAGAGACTTACAGGCGAGACAGTCCTCTATGATACAAATGACATTCAGAAACGCTTTGATGTCGCTCTGAACTTTGCGAAAAACTACAATGTCATTTTGCTGCTCAAAGGCAGCCCGACAATTATCGCCTGTCCAGACGGCAGCTGCTATTTAAACCCGACCGGTAATCACGGCATGGCTACAGCCGGTTCTGGTGATGTCTTAACCGGCATAATTGGCTCACTTTTGGCTCAAGGGATGACAGCCGAAGACGCTGCCGTATGCGGCGCTTTTATTCATGGCACCGCCGGTGATATCGCCGCCGACGCTTTGACACCCCGCGCTATGATAGCCGGTGATATTATTGACTCTTTGCCGGAGGCTTTTGAGGCGCTGGAATCTGAGCAGTAAATTATTCAAGAAGTCTAAGCTCACAACCGAAAGTAGCTGACTATAATCGATTTATTTCTCTTTCGTTTGTCCCATAAAAGTAATACCGATAAACATACTTGTGCCGCTTTCGACATCACTATCGGAAATAGACCATGTGAAACTTAGTCTTACTTTTGAAGTTACCTTCACTATTAAAGGGAAATTGAAACTCGTAACATTCACAGGATCGTTATCGAAACTAAAAGGCCAGACTTTGGTGTAAGCAATGCCCGGAACAAAATTGGTCTGGCTTCCCAATTTAATCTTCTTAAAAACGCTTCCGCCCAGTCCGTAGCTGTTGGAATTATTCGGGTCGTGATTAGTCCAGATGCCAAAGATGGATAAATTTATGGGTATGCCGGATTTAGCGCTTTCTCGTATCGGGAAAAGTTCAAGATGGAGCCCGAAAATTTTCAGGTTGTCACCAAAGCCATCGGGATTTATGGAACCTAAAGTAATTCCGAAATCAACAACCCCTTTAGCGGTAACCACAAACGAGCCCTGAGTTATCGTAGCATTATCACTGTCGGTGTATCCATAAATAAGGCTGCTGCCGCTTTCTCCTTTATCCAATAGATTACCCTGGGCAATTACTGAAGCTGAAGATATTAGCAATAACGCACAGGAAATAAAAATAATTTTAGATAACTTCATCTACGACCTCCCTACATTGAGCTTGCTCTAGTATAAGTAACAGGTCTGAGTAAGTAAAGAGTCTGAAATTTATGT
>JADFLZ010000116.1 GCA_022564135.1 Candidatus Zixiibacteriota bacterium | reverse complement strand
GAAAGCTCCTGCGATTCCGCCTAAAAGAACCGACCCTGCCACCACATAGCGTACGTTGGCGTCGGTCATTGAGAAAAACCTGACTGTCAGATCCCAGATATCCATACGAGAAATCCTAAGGCATTTTACCCATTTTTTCGGCCATCTCCGAAAGCAGATTCAACTTACCGCCATAGGTAGTTCTTAAGTTTTCGTTATTAAATATTTCTTTGACGGGACCAAGTTTTATGAGCCTTAGATTTAAGAGCATGACCCAGTCAAAATATTCGGCTACGGTGTTTAAGTCATGATGCACCACCAGCAGAGTCTTGCCTTTATCTTTTAGTTCGCCCAGCAGTTCTATGATAGCTTTTTCGGTCGCCGCATCAACGCCGGAGAATGGTTCATCCATCAAATATATGACAGCATCCTGAGCCAGCGCCCGCGCCAGAAAAACACGCTGCTGCTGCCCGCCGGACAATTGACTTATCTGCCGCCTGGCAAAATCTGCCAGACCAACTTTTTCAAGGGCGTCCATGGCGATTTCTTTGTCTTCTTTTGAGGGTCGTCCAAAAAGGCTCAGCTTGCCGTAGCGTCCCATGGTTACCACATCAAGAGCATCAGTCGGAAAATCCCAATCGACCGACTCGCGCTGCGGCACATAGCCAATCAGTTCGCGCTGAGTCTCCAGCGGCTTGCCGTATATCTTTACAAAACCGGATGATAACGGCAGCAGTCCCATGATTGCTTTTATAAGCGTCGATTTACCGGCGCCGTTGGGACCAACCATGCCAATCAACTGACCTTCGGGCAGACTAAAATCAATGTCCCAGAGCACCGGCTTTTTGCGGTAGGCCACGGTTAAATCGTGAACTTCTATGGGAGAAGAATTGTTGCTATTGTCTGTCATATTTATTTTTCACTCAATGCTTTTACGATAGTATTAACGTTGTGACGGACCATCCCGATATAGGTTCCCTCGGGCGTGCCTTCATCGCCCATGGCATCTGAGAAAAGTTCGCCGCCAATTTCTATATCGAGCCCCCGCTGCCGACAGCCTTCCACGACCGCCTCGATAGCCTTGCGTGGCACCGACGATTCAACAAAGACCGCTTTTATTTCTTTTTCAACCAGCATGTCGATCATGTGAGTTACGTCGTATAAGCCGGCCTCGGTCACGGTAGAAATCCCCTGCAGTGCACGAACTTCGATATCATAAGCCTCTCCGAAATATCCGAAAGCGTCGTGGGCTGTTACCAGGACGCGCTTGTCTTCGGGAATAGTTGCCATCTGTGCCTTTACCCACTTGTGCAGTTCATCAAGGACATGAAGATATCCCGACAGATTCTTTTGATATACTTTCTGGTTAGCAGAATCCAGTTCCATCAGTGCGATACCTGTTGCTGCCACAACTGTTTTCCACTTGGAAACATCAAACCAAACATGCGGATCCGGATGCCCTTGAAAATATTCCGGAAACCTCAATAGCGAGCTGTCAATGCGCTCGGCTGCTGCCAGTGTATTTTTAGAAGCCGACATTTTCTTGAAAATAACTGCCATCTTGGCTTCTAAATTTAGCCCGTTATAAATAATCAAATCGGCCTTATCCAAGAGACTTACGTCACCGCTGGTTGCTTTATAAAGATGAGGGTCTACTCCCGGCCCCATCAGTCCCGTCACTTCAACAGAGTCTTCGGTAATTACTTTTACAGCATCAGCCAGCATACCGATCGATGTGACAACTCTTAGCTTGCCGGATTCATTTTGGGACGTTTGGCCGCAGGATAGAATTACAAACGCAACCATAAATAGAATTGGATAAAGCGTGTTATAGTAAGTTCGATACAAACATTGAGTCATTTTAGAAACTCCCTTGAAGCAGTAAAGCCGCTCCATTGACATCTATCGATTCACAGGCAAATGGATTTTGGTAGTGGTAACAAATACGTTCACAGGAAGCATCATGACACAATGTGCCTGGGTCTTTTGGACCCGAAAACGCCGAGCGCCCGATAACCGGCGACGACTGATCCGAGCGTCGTCCCACCAATACGTCACGCATCAAAACACCAGACTCAATTCACCCAGTGTCACATGATTGTCAGACCGCACCCTGTGTTCCACCGCCAGACGCAAAGTCCATTCGGTAAGCGGCCACTGAAGATTCACGTTTGACACAAATGATGTGCCGTTGTCCACCTCAGTCTGATGATCCAGGCGAACACCGCCGGAGAGAAAGTCATACGGAACAAACTCGCTCTCAAGAGTAAACCTCGCATTCGTTTCCCCGGTGACCCTGCCATAGCCCAAACCCAGCCGTGAAAACCAGCGGCCCCGATTGTATACGCCGAGCAAGCTACCCATACTCCTGCCGTCATCCACAAACAAGTGCGCCCCGACAGAACTCAATCCCTTTCTGTAAAACGACTCCAAAAATACACCTTTGGGATCTGATTCAAATTCAAAACTGGCCTCAACCCGCGCCTCATCCGTAATCGGAATAGAAAACTCACCGGGAAAAACAAGACTCACAATGTTAAACCACCCGTTAGCTGCATGCGTCCCCGGAAGCGAACGATGCATGAGACTTACAGACGGAGAACGACCGTTCGGCGCAAACGCCCTGAGTGATCGCTCTCTGGCGCTGCCGGTGCCACTGCCGGAAATCTTCGCACCAATTACCAGCGGTGTCGAAAGCCCCAGCTTTCGGGAATCATCAATCTGATTCAAGAGCCGAAATTGACCGGCCTTAAAGCTTACAGAATTAGAAACATCATATGTAATGAACAAATCCTCAAATCTGCCGCTTCGGTCCTTCAAACTGCCGTCAGACCTCACTTGCAGGCTGAGAATCCGCCACTCCAGAAAATAACTCGCCCGCGAATCGCCAATCGGCCCCCCGGATATCAACTCCACCTTATTCGGAAACGCCTTGTCCAGGTCATTCGAATGCTGCACCTCTCCGCGCTGCGTCAGCCATAAAGCAAAAGGCCACGTTGCTTTCGTCTCTGTAGGCTCAACGAACTTGTAACCGTTGGCTACAAAATTTTCACCCCGCTGGTTCAGCGCCGGAGGCATAATGTGGCAACTGGTACAGTTTAGCTCATACTTACGCGCAAAATATGGCACTCCGTGCGCCTCCTGTAAATGGAAAGACAACATCGTGGCCACCAAAATAACCAAAGGAGTTACGACAGAGATTCTGCCAATAATGACTCTTCTTGTGTTCATTCTCTCTCTTCCATCTGCAGAAACTTCTGTTCTGTCTTACTCGAACAATCCGTGTTTAGTTTCAGGCAATAGTCTTACTGACCATTATCTGCTCTGCGGCTTCACAGCCGATCACTATCTTATTCTCGTTTACTTTTAATGTCAGCGGCCCTTTGTACGGCGCTACACTAACGACTTCAATCACCTTACCGGGAAACAGACCAAGCTTAGCGACATAACGAAGAAACCCGGCATCTTCATCATTTACTTCTGCAATCTTTGCTTTCTCCCCCTGTTTCAATTCAGAAAGTCTATGCGAATCGCTGCTGCTTACTTTGCCGGCTTTTGAAGGAATCGGCGAACCGTGAGGATCAGTTGTCGGGTGCCCCAGTAATTCGTCGATTCTATCTTCGAGTTCTTCACTTAAGGCGTGCTCCAGTTTTTCAGCTTCAATATGGACTTTGTCCCAGGGCAGGCCCATTACTTCGCTCAGGTATAATTCCAGGAGCCGGTGGTGCCTGATTACTTCCAGGGCTATTTTCTGACCGGATCTGGTCAATTCCACCCCCTGATAAGGCTTGTAAGTAACCAGTTTCATCTGTGCCAGTTTACGAACCATGCCCGTTACCGATGCCGGCTTAACCTCAAGACGCTCAGCCAGTTGCGTGGTTAGCACTTTGCCGGCCTCTCTCTGGAGGGCGTAAATTGCTTTCAGATAATCTTCTATTGACTCGCTTAAAATCATGTTAATTATACCTAACTAATTATTTAGTCTCGCCTAAATAATATCGGTGAATATATGAGTTCTGTTAAGTAAGTCAACACAAATCTTAGCTGCTTGTTATGAGGCTTATGGCCTGTTAATTTATTTGAGGAGTCTGATAAAATGAAGAGATTACGAATTCAAGCCGGTTTAATATTCCTGCTGTTAGTCGCTGCTTCGGCCAGTGCTGCTACTCTTAGAGTTGAACGCGGAACCGACTTTCAGGCTGTAATTAATTTCGCCTCAAGCGGCGATACTATACTTCTGTCTGCTAAAGTTTATGACGCCGCACCGATTGCTTTCACAGATTCACTATGCGGCAACTGTCCTGACCCCAGAACTCCGGTAGCTGCCAGCTATGGTTTTATTATTAAAAATAAGTCTTTGGTTATTATCGGTAGCGACAGACAAAAAACTATTCTTCTGACTAAAGGCGGCTATGGAGTCTACTTCGTAAATTCGCCTAACTCAACTATTAGAAATCTGACCATTACCGGCGGCAGACGCGATGGTGACGGCAACGCCAC
Organism: Candidatus Zixiibacteriota bacterium; assembly: GCA_022564135.1. GTDB lineage: Bacteria > Zixibacteria > MSB-5A5 > GN15 > FEB-12 > JACZWU01. The sequence goes on along the minus strand of JADFLZ010000116.1, from coordinate 2,386 downwards.
CAATGCCGCCATTGTCGTTCGCAACTCGCGCCTTCTGATTGAAGAAGTTAACATTCGTGACAACGATAACAGACATAAAGATTCGGCAGTAGTCGTAGGTATTGGCGGAGTTTTCGGGCGCGAAGGCGCCGACATTACCATTAGAAATTGCAGCATTACCAATGGCGGCTGGGATGGCGTAGCTCTTTATCGCGGCGCTACTGCGCTGATAACCGACTGTGTTATCAAAGATGGACGCGGCGCCGGTATCGGCGTCACCTGGGATGCCTCTTGCAGCGCCTTTCGAAACGACATCAGCGGCTTCTGGAAAGGCATCGGCGCCTTCGGGACATCATGGGTGGTGGCTCGAAATAACAGTGTACATGATAATCTTGGCTGGGGAATTATTGCCACCGGTCAGTCGTATATGGATATTGCTAATAATATAGTCCATCACAACGGTAACTGCGGGGTGGCGCCCTGGTCTAACGAAAGCCGCGGACGCATAGTAAATAACGTCATCACCGAAAACGGCTGGCGTAAAGAATGGGTCTGCCCCTGTGTGGGAGTCTGGAACAACGGCGACTGGGCCAAATGGCAGTTTTCTAATAATCTCGTCTGGAATAATAAAGAGGGCGAATACGAAAATATCTTTGACCAGTCAGACTTAAACGGCAATTTGAACGCCGACCCCAAGTTTCTCCCTGAAAGCAATTTCAAATATCTGCCCGATTCTCCGCTATGGAATTCAGGCGATACTGCTATTTACAATCCAGATGGAACTCGTTCGCATTTAGGCATTTACGGCGGCCCACAGGCTGTCAGACAGCCCCGATAATCGTTTTTTTCTCAAGCCAATAACATTGATAAAAAAGTGAACAATATCGCTCAATAAAGAGCTAAGTCTTCCGATTATTAAAAGAGATTATCTTTTTAAACAACTGGAGGAATTCAAATGAAAAGATTTACTCTTTTATTCACACTGCTGTCATTAGGAGCGTTCATGACAATGCTGCCCGGCTGCAGCACAGATGACGCCATTACTAACCTGATTCAGGGTGACACCAACTCAGCCGATTTTCAGATTGTTGAAAATCTTGTTGGCGCTGATGGTCTGGAGGCCATTGGTAATTCTTTTGATTTATCATTGGATTTGCTTGATTCTATTCCCGGCGCCACATTTTCGCCCAAAAAAGCGATTTCAAGACAAGCCTTAGGCGGCGGTGATGAAATTATAATTTTTGATTCTCTAAGCTACATCTATGACGGTACCTGGCATGTATTCACATTTGCTGCCTTTGCTATCGATACTATCCTCTTTGACACTGTCAGTATCAGTGGTATTGATTCTATTCAGACCATGTCTGATGGGATGCCGATACAGGTTCCGGATTCAACCCTGGATGAACTGCGAATCAGGTCTCGCCTGGATATTAGCGTGTCTGGTGGATTTTTTGACGCCAGTTCTGTTCATGCCATAACAGTTACCGGAATTACTGTCGAAATGCTGACTCCGCTTACTCTCAATGGAACCGCTACGGAAACTGCAAGCGGCAATTATGGTGACTCTTCTGTCACTTGTGATTTTTCGTTTAGCAATTCGCTCACAGCAACAAACATCATGTTCGTTGAAAACGGAAATATTGGTTGCCCAACTTCAGGCTCAATCAGCTTGACAGCAAATATTAATATATCCTGTATTGGTGATCTTGGTGCCGGAGTTGATACTATCTCAGTATCAGGTGTCTGGACAGCTACCGGCGTCTTTGCTTCCGACGGCAGCGTAGCACTGACTATCTCTGACGGTACGACTGTCTGGAATACTACCGAGCCTTGTGATGACGGTGTGCAGGCGAGTGGTACCTCACGCTGGACCCGCGATTTTAATTAGAATTTCTTAGACACTTATGTAAAAGGCGCTCAACGCAGGGCGCCTTTTTTGGTGGGTCAAATTAATATCTGCTAAATCAAAAATATCCACAGTAGGTCGGAACCCTTGCAATTTCGAGCAAATCTGAAAGGCTTGCAGTCATCTTCTTGTCTTTCCCGTCCTTATGTCTTTCCCGCGTTTTAATCCCGAGCGAACGAAGTCCCGTGGGAGCCGAGGGGTAGGCGGGAATCCATCCTTGATGTTTAGCCGCCTGGCTCTGCCTATAGCATATATTAACTTGACCTTGAGACTAATTCTCATAGTTTTGGCCTGTCCTGAGCGTCATCCTGAACCTCCCCCTCGTCATCCTGAGCGGAGTCGAAGGAGACGTGGGCATCTCGTCATCCTGAGCTTGTCGAAGGAGACGAAATACTGCAAATTTGACGTGGAGGAGTGGCTGAGTGGTCGAAAGCGGCGGTCTTGAAAACCGTTGTGCCGCAAGGTACCGTGGGTTCGAATCCTACCTCCTCCGCCATT
>JADFLZ010000115.1 GCA_022564135.1 Candidatus Zixiibacteriota bacterium | reverse complement strand
GCAACTAGTAAGCTCCAATACTCCTTTTAGATTTATGAAACTGTGGCTATACTTACCAATGGTTTCAAAAAGAGCTCTTGAGCATGCTCAAGAGAACAATAAATGTGAATTATGAATTATTAAATCTATAAAGGAGTGAGTAATGGAAAACATTCTTGAGCAATTTATGAACTGGGGATCTGTTTATGGCACTTTGGTCAGCTGGAAAATATTAGGTGCTGTTGTCATTTTCGTTCTGGGACGACTGCTGGCAAGCTTTTTTGCAAATTTAGTGGGACGCCTAATGGAGAAAAGCAGAGCCGATAACACTTTAACCGGTTTTGTAAAAAACCTGACCCGGATATCTCTTCTGGTTTTCACTGTCATAGCGGCTTTGGGAGCTCTGGGGGTGGAGACGACCCCCTTGATTGCTGTCATTGGTGCCGCCGGGCTGGCAGTTGGTTTTGCTCTGCAGAGTTCCCTGTCTAACATAGCCTCAGGAATCATGCTGGTAGTCTTTCATCCTTTCAAGGTAGGAAACTACATCAACGCCGGCGGAACCAGCGGAGTGGTTGAAGAAATACATATCTTCAACACTATTCTCAGAACATTTGACAACCGCAAAATCATAGTGCCCAATAGCCGGATCACCGCAGAAAACATAACGAACTACTCAGCCAAAGAAACTCGACGTATTGACCTCGAATTTAGCATTGGCTATGACGATGATCTGAAACTGACCAGAACTATTCTTGAGAAAATTGTGAAAGCCGATGGAAGGATTCTCAAAGATCCGGCCCCTGAAATCGGTGTCCTGAAGCTTGGCGAGAGTTCTGTGGATTTCTTCGTTCGTCCCTGGGTAAAGGCGGCTGACTATTGGCCTGTTAAGTGCGACCTGCTCGAAAAGGTTAAACTAACGTTTGATGATGAAGGCATATCAATTCCCTTTCCTCAAAGAGACGTTCATTTATACCAGGCCACTGCGGTCTAGGGCACTTCATTGGCCTTTCTCGCCGGTCGGACACTCAAGTCTTTGTTGTGCTTGTACTTGTCGATACGTTTTCTTTTGGGAGTGTTGCTTGACAGGAACGATCGATTGTTGTTAATTGATTGCTACTGGAAAGGATAAGGGACAGAAACTCGGACGTCCCTTTATTCCTGAACCATCCGCGCGTGACCGGCCCTTAATAAATCTTAATCCGGACAGACGGAAACCCGAGAGATGAAAGCAGTTGTTTCTCTGTCAAACAGCTGAGAGGATAATAGCTATGAATACGTCGATTTCAATTATGACTCATCTTGAGTCAATCTTTCGGAGTATTCAGCGGGCTATCGCCTCTGGAGATGTTGGTTCTACAGTGAAAGCTGCACGTAACGCCAAGGGGGATTCCGTCAAGTGGTTTGACCTCGCAGCCGATGAGGCGGCCTGCGATTACCTCAAGGAGCATTTTCCTTGTCCGGTCGTGCTGTTGTCAGAAGAGGGTTCACCTCGTGAGTTTGGCAATGGGCAGCCGGAATTCACGGTAGTATTGGATCCCGTAGACGGCTCGGACAACTTCGAGCGTGGAATAGCGCCTGCTGGCGCGGCTGTAGCATTAATTCCGTATTCATGCCCAATCTCAGTTGAAACAGTCCAATACGCATTGGTAGGCAACCTGGTTACCGGGCAGATATGTACTGCTGCGCGCGAAAACGGCGCGTTCTGCGATGGCAAGCAGATCCGTGCCGGAACATGTAACGTTCTGACCAGTGCTATGATCAGTTGCGAAATGAATCATTTTGCTGTGAAAGAGCCCCTGACCAATATCCTTTCCAATGCCCGGGGGGTTCGCACCTTAGGATGCGCTACTGAAGCAATAACGTTAGTCGCTTCGGGTTCCCTCGATGCGCATTTGGATCTACGCGGTCGTCTTACACCTGAGAACTTCCTAGCCCCCTCTCTTATTCTTACCGAGGCAGGAGGAACCATATCCGGACCGGAAGGAGAACCGATTCCTGATATCACAGATCTGACGCAGCGTTTTTCGATTATTGCCAGTGGCTCACCCGAACTACACGCAGATCTTGTTCAACAGTTGAAAGGCGATACCGTATGCATATAGCAGTTAAAACAGTAGTCCCAACCTTTATGGGGACTGTACCACCTGCTGTGATATTGGCTGCTGGTGAGGGGCATCGCCTGAACGGAGTGAATGGAGGTAGCCCAAAGCCTCTTACCCCGGTGCTCGGTCTGACTCTTCTGGAAAGAGCCATTTTGTCGTGCAAAGAAGTTGGGGTCATGGAGTTCTACGTGGTGATTGGATATCGCTCGCACATAATAGTCCCTTATTTGAGTGCACTCGAACAGAGATTATCCGTCTTGATCCAACCGGTAGAAAACCCGAATTGGAGAGAGGGGAATGGATCCTCCGCTCTATCAGCAGCGCCTTACATAAGTGGTTCCTTTTTTCTCTTGATGTGTGACCATCTTTTCGATCCCTCCATTCTACGACTATTGCTTACGGCAGGTACAAATACAACAGACTGCTGGCTCGCTGTCGATCGTCACACCGAGCGTGTGTTTGATCTGGATGACGCCACCAAAGTAATATTGAATCGAGATGTTATTGTCGGAATTGGTAAAGAAAAAACGTCCTTCGATGCCGTAGATACCGGAATCTTCCTCTGTCAACCCTCTCTGTTTGATGCTCTGGAGGTTGCCAAAGATATGGGTCGACACTCCCTTTCAGCCGGGATCGTTGAGTTGATAAAGGGCCGTGAATTCCGAGCCGTCACAATTGGCGAACGCTTCTGGTTCGACGTCGATACACCGAAGAGTCTGGGTAGCGCCAAAAGTGCCTTGTTGCAGAGTTTGTCAAAACCTGACGAAGATGGTTTCGTTTCCCGTTATCTGAATCGTCCCGTGTCGCGCAGAATCTCTGAGATACTTGTCCGTACTCCTATCAGCCCCAACGGAATCTCTCTGCTGAGCTTTGCGGTCACCATCATTGGAGCGATTATGTTCTGTCTGGGCGGATATATCTGGACGATCCTGGCCGGTCTGGTGATCCAGCTATCCTCAATCGTTGACGGCTGCGATGGTGAGGTTGCCAGGCTCAAATTCCAATCAAGTAAGTTCGGTGGATGGTTTGATACAATTCTGGACAGGTATGCCGACACAGCAATAGTGGTCGGTGTCTCTTTTGGATATTGGCTTGCGCACCCGCATGCAGCCGTATGGCTGGGTGCGATATTCGCACTGACGGGCTTCATCATGGCAAGTTATACCAAGAAGGAGTTTGTGATTCGCTATCAGTCGAATCCGCCAGGTGGTCTATTCGCCAGGCTAATTAAGAGGGACGCGCGAATCTTTGCAATAATGCTGGGTGCGATTGTGAACCTGCCGTATGAGGCCATGCTGTTAGCAGGATTCTTGTCTCACATAGGGATAGGATTGATGTTGATAAAAGGTCACAGACAAACGGCATGACAACACTGTCCAGTTGGTGGCATGTTGGAGTGCCCTTTTCATACGGAAGCAATTTCTGACCACTCTCTGTTAAAATCAATTCAAATTGGCCCTAAATAATATTTAAAAGAAAACAGGCTAAGCGGTTGTCCAATGTTGCAATGTGTCGGATGTTAATTATTTAGCGAATAGTCCTGGTCGCGTTTTAGGTCCCTGGTGTCTACCAATTCCACAACTTCGGAAAATATCAAAGCTACTTCTATATTAGAGTTTTTAGAGCAAATTCGCAAGGGGGTTTTGAAGCAGCGGCAAACTCAAGAGAAGCCGAGCATAAATGGTAGCCCAATACTGTCCCAAATAGTCCGTTCTGAACCTGTTTTATAATTCATATTTTTCTGTAACATTTCATAATTTCATGTTTCTTTGATGTATGAGGATGTTTGATGGAAATTGTTGACCTCCAGGATTGGCAAGCTTTCTGTCACGGAGACAATTCCGCCATGGAGCGGCTTTACGATCGGCACAGTCCGGCCCTCTTTTCATTCTGCCTGTACCTGTGCGGTGACCGGACCAAAAGTGAAGATATTGTCCAGGATTCTTTCATGAGTCTAATGGCTCAAAGGAATGGTAACAAAATCTCGCGGTCTGTGCGCAGCTGGCTATTTGTGACTGCCCGCAATCTGGTTTACAACCTGTCGCGGCGTGTATCACATCAGTCTCTTGATAGTCTGTCTGAGGACCACCTGGCCACCAACAGTAATCCTGACATTACCTTAATAATAGACAGAATTATTTCCAGTTTGCCACCTGACGAAAGAGAACTGTTACTTCTTCGAGAACATCAGGGCTTTAGCGTAAGCGACATTGCAGAGATGCTCAATATCTCAAAGGAAAATGTCAGAATCCGTCTCTACCGCATCCGCAAACGAATTCAAGAGAAAGAAAGGACCTTAAAATGAATAACTGTGAAGAATTCCAGAAACTGATTTCAGTCTGTCTGGATGAACCGCTGACCACAGAGCAGCAAAACAAGCTTGATGTACATATCGCTCAGTGTGCCGACTGTCGCACATTTCAGGAATCCGCGATAAACTTGAGGGGACTTATTCGCTCACTCCCCTTTCAATCAATGGCACACCCTCTAAGAAGACCGTCGCCTTGGTGGCGACGAAAGATAGCCTTGCCTTTTCCGGCAGTAGCAGCAGGAATACTGCTGATTGTAGCCAGCTGGCTGACCCATCTTAGCCCGACACCATCTAAAAGAGTTGAGTCCAACATTGAAGCATTCACCGTTATTGAGCAGATCGATATTATTAAGCTGGAACCGGTCAGTGCCGTAAAATTGACCAGTGGAAATTAAGCTATAAGCAAGGAGAGTTATTCATGAAACATTTGATTCAAGCGGTTATAATATTTCTGTCACTATCTGCATCTATCCAGGCCAATACGTATTATATCGAAATGCAGGCAATGAATAAAATAGATGACAGCTTGGTTGACGCAGGGGCCAGGTACGGTTCTATGATTTCATATAGAGATGTTTCTTCAGGTGTGTTCTATTGGTCTGATGACGGAGGACACGGCACATTCGGTAACTCAATTTGGCCATTTACAACCCCAGCTGCAGCAATGGAGTTCTATTATCACTTTACTCTTGGAGGTTCTCCCTCGCAGCTGAGACTGATTGGAACGATTCTGACAGTACGAACAATTAATTTTGGCGTGATTGAATCCGGCAACAGAAAAACACTCGACCTGCCTATCAAGCTGAACGAACCAATAGACCTTGACATTGGCTTACTTCCTGATGGCCGAGAGATAGTTCTTCAAATAACCATTAGTGACACCCTGCCAGCCAGAGAGACAATATGTCCCCCCGGTCAGTTTAGGTTAATCAGCCTGAGTTATTTTGAAGGCAAGATGCATAGCAAGCATGGGGCCGGCAGGGGTCTGGCAAATATAATTAGACCAATTAGAACATCGTTCAGTATTCCGGTAGATGATGCTGCCAGTCAATATCTCAAATATGAGGCGGAAATCAGCTTCCTGCCATCTTTTACAGACATTGATAGTGCAACAACAACTACTCTAAACTTTATCCGCAGGTATGCTATTGATACCCTGCATTACAGTCGAAGTGTGGCGAATCCTCAAATTCGATATGAATCCACCTATACCAAAGAAATAACTTTGGTGCCGGGTCGGATTCTCAAAATAATCATTCCGTCCGACACTCCTTCAGTACGCGGATTCACAATTGAGGACACTCTAATCATCAATCCCGGCCCGCGATTGGAATGATAAAACCAGCATTCTTTTATCATGAGCCTATTTAAATAAATTTTCCCATTTTACATGGTAGCCGAGCTGGTTTGGTCGGGATTTCTGATTTCTGCTTCTTTCACTTAAATCGCACCAAAAAGCAAGTGTTCAGTCTATGGTCTTAGTCCGTATTCGATAGCATATGATAATAGGGAATGCATGATATCGATTCTGCCGGCAGCTACTGTTAAATTTGGAATTAAAAGGTTGAACACGAAGGCAATTAGAATCCACCGACGGATATTGTAATTGTTTGTCTTAAAAAGACAGGCTAAGGATATGAGCATAATCATAAAAGATAAAGTGAACAGGCGTGATATATCCGAAGCAAATAGTAGTTGTGCTGATGCACCGCCGATTAGTAATGCAAAGGACAACAACTCAATATAGTTCCGCTGTTTGCAAAACGAAATTACAGCAAGAAGCGGAATTATCCAGAGCGTTTTGAAAACAGAAAAGAAGCCAAGCCCCAGATCTGCGTAAGTAATCCGGAGCCAGGCCAGGGGATCACTTACGAATTTGTTCAGGTAAAAGCCTACAGAATACTCGAACTCTACTTGCGAAGATAACCAATACCTGAAAATAAAATAAAGCATGAAAGATATGCCGAGCCCCGCCGCCAGCTCAATCGATTTCCGTCCTTTATTCTGGCATTTTTCAAAAGAAATCAGCACAAACCACGGCACTAAAAATGCAATTGTCTCGCGGTTCATTAAACCGAGAAACAAAAGCAGATAAAAGGCGAACCTCTTTTTTCTGCATGTCCACATCGAAAATATTAACAAATATGTTAATGAATCATTATACCCTCCATAATATACAGTTCCCAATGTCACCAGAGAAAAAGTCAAAATAGCCGCTGCCAATAAAGCATCGCCAGGTCTGGGACAATGTCTGCGAAAGTATGAAAAAGTAAAAAATATCAGAGCTGAAGCAACCAGCATATTCGTAATAATAATTAACTGACCTCGTAGCCCCAGAGCGTAACTTATCAGCGAAGTAAGAATCCTGTGCGGAACAGGATTGGAGGGGTCAAAGGCGAAAGGCGCACTTGCAAGCTGAGCATAAAATTTCCCCATATAGGCGCAGTGGCTGGCCGGCCTCATATATATGCATGCCGCGACCACCAGCAATAGTGTCAGCATTAGTGCCGACTGCTTATA
>JADFLZ010000114.1 GCA_022564135.1 Candidatus Zixiibacteriota bacterium | reverse complement strand
AATTTACCAACAGGATCAATCCCTGGTACGAGCTTGAAGTGTTCGAACTCAATAAAATAAAAATAAAAGAGTTCAAAAAAGAAGCTGATGTCGCCGCCTTGGCCACTCAAAAATACGAACTGCGCAAGGCTTATGTAATTTTTAAAAAGCTATTCGATAATGACCCCTACAATCCCAAGTACTTATACAATCTTGGTATCTTATACGAAATTTCGGGTGATTTCGAAATGGCCAAAGAAATGTTCGATGGCGCCGCCATGCTCAAAGATGATAAGAGATACAAAAGAGCCGCCGAAAGAATTGCCCGTCGTACAAATCTGGTTCCGTTTTATGCCAGTCTCGATATGGCCATTGTGCCGGTTGATTTTGAATCCGCAGCCGATGACAAGTCGCTGTTTACGGAGTTTGTCAAAATGAGAGGCAAATCCCAGAAGCGCTATCCTGTCTATCAGGGTCCGGCCAATACCAGCGGCGAGGTTGTCAGAATTCCGGGAGAAATAAGACTCGAAGTTCTGGCAATCGAAGGCGACTGGTACAAAATCAAACTGCCAATCGGCGGTAAAATCGGCTACGTACATAAAGACCAGATTAAAAAGTAAGTGAATGAGTTTTAGGAGTCCGTCTCCGGGGCGGGCTCCATTCTTGATTCGAAGCCACCGATTCTCTATACTTCGTTTATGCCCGATGCGAATTTAACTTACGATGCTATAGCTGAAGATTATCAGCGACTGGCGGTGCCGCTGGTTTTTTTGCGTCCGGCCAGAGACCTTCTGACTGCCCTGAAATTGTCGCCTGATGCCAATATCCTTGATGTTGGCGCCGGGACAGGTGTAACTGCGCAGGCGATTCAAGAGATTGAAAATTTCAACTACCGGCTGGTCGAGCTCGATATTTCTCTCGAAATGCTCAAGGCATCAAGTTCAAGCAGTTCTGTCAGCAAAGTGGTCGGTCAGGTTCCGGGGCTGCCATTTCGTGATAATTCTTTTGAGGCGGTTATCTCAAGTTTTGTGATGTCTCATGTTTTCAAATACCAAGAAGCGATTGTCGACATGGTTCGTGTACTCAAGCCGGAGGGGAAGATTGGCATAGCAGCCTGGGGCAGCGAAAAGCATAAATACTCTGACATGTGGGACAAAACTTCAGAGTCCTTTGTCAGCAAAGACCTGATTGAAAAAATCGTTAGTGAGTTTATGCCCTCGCGGGAGATATTTACGAACCCGGAAAATATAAAAGGATTACTCGAAAAAGCGGGCGTTCAAAATATAGAAATTCTAAAATCAGAAACCATCGTTACAACCACAATAGCCGATTACATTGAAATGAAAGGCGTAATGTTGCAGGGAAGATTTATAAAATCAAGAATTGGGAAAAATGGCTGGTCTGATTTTCTTGCTCTACTGACAAAACATTTTGACGCTAAGTTCAGCGACCCGATAGAATATCCGAGTCGTGCCCATCTTGTAGTTGGCTCCAAATCATAAGAGATATGTCCGAATCGATTGAAGCCGTACTATAGCAATTTAAAATTATACGAGACAAGATAAATTATCTCAATGAGGATATGATCACGGCTTGTTCTGTTTTACAAGCAGCCGCAGAGAGGTGCTTCTCCTCCTCTAAAAAGATAATCAACATAGTAAGTTAAGTCAGCAATGTCCGGTCCGTCACAGTCGGCGTTCACATCACCACCGTTAATTTGACAGAGAGGGCCTCCACCTCTAAATATTCCGTCTACGATGGTAGTAAGGTCAAGTATGTTGGTTGAATTATCTCCATTCATATCACCAGCTTCATGCCCCAAAATTTCAGTTGCATCAATTTGGCTGTCAAAGAAAGGAAAAACTACCTGATTCAACGTATCGGAAAGTTTGAGCTGTCTGGAAGGGTCGGCAGCAAGCGCTGTATCCCAATTTATGAAGTAACTCGTTTGGCAAAGCGAAGTAGCCCCAAAATAAATATTAAATACTGTGGATATGCCTGCTGGTAACAGTTCACCTGAAGTATTAGCAAAAAGTACAAAAATAAACCCGGAATCTTCCCACTTGTCATCATCAATTACAAGAATATCCCATGATTCTGTTACCAATCCTGCAACTGATACTGAACAGATGACAATCCCATCAGGTACACTTATCGGAATTGAAGCGCCTTTAATAGGCTGGGTTAGATGAAGCTCGACCGGCTGAATACCGTTTTCGCAACTACTTTCACAGGTCAGGACAGCAACTGCTGGAATCACGAGTGAATCGCCGGGACCGGGGGGAGCGGTGTCTAAAAATATGGTGACACTATTGCCTGTAAAGTTAGTTATGGCCAGATCAACAACTCCGTTGCCGTTATAATCAGCTGCAGAAAGAGCAATCGGCTGGCTGCCGGTTGCTATTGACGACGGCGTGCCAAAAACTCCATTGCCTGGATTTGGAAAGATGTAAATGCTATTTGCCGCCAGGTTGCCCACGGCTAAATCAAGGTCAGCATCACCATCAAAGTCTACTCCAATAACCGAGTGGGGTCCACTTCCGGTGGTGTAAAGGGTCATTGTAGGAAATGTTCCATCACCGTTATTTAAGAATACAGACATGTTTCCGGCATATTCATTGGCTGAAGCCAGATCGATATAACCGTCACCATCAAAATCTGCGGCGAATACAGAACGGGCTCCATCAGCCGCTGCGTAATTGATTACAGCCGAAAAGCTGCCATCACCGGAATTAAAGATTATTCCGATATCCTGGCTGAACCTGTTGGCAGTTACCAGATCTAAATCACCATCGTTATCTAAATCTGCAGAATAAATGCCCAAAGGACCATCGCCAATAGGATAGTCAACATTTGTGCCAAATGTGCCATCGCCGTTGTTCAGCAGAACCGAAACGTTATCCGATGGATAATTTGCGGTGGCAATATCAATATGTCCGTCACCGTTGAAGTCCGTAGCCGCTATAAAATGAGGTCCGCCAGCTGTTGTGTACTGTATTTGAGAAGCAAAAGTGCCGTCCCCGTTATTTAACAGAACCGAAATATTATTCGAACCTCCATTGGCCGTAACCAAATCAAGATCACTGTCTCCGTCAACGTCTACAGCTACAACATCTCTTACTCCGATTCCGCAATTGTAGGTTATAGGCGAAGCCAGAGTCCCGCTTCCGGTATTAAAAAGCACGGAGATATTGTTATTGTTTACACTGACCGTAACTACATCAATATGACCATCACCGTTTAAATCGGCCGATGTAATTCCATGAGGTCTCCTTTCAACAGCATAGGTAGAATCGTAGGGGAAAGTACCATCACTTGTATCGGTTTCAATTGTGAAAGTCCAGATATAGCCGCTGCCAAGATTCCCTCCAACCGAAGATTCTATAACTGAAGTCAGAACAACTGTAACAAGCTCTCCTGTTTTGAAATCAATATTAGGATCAAAAGTAGCAGTCTTTGATGGTGAGTCGTAACTGATCGCACCATTATGAAAACCGGTGTAGCTGCCCATTACCAGCATGGTGCTGTCGTTAATTGTTGCTGCGTTCATATCGGTTGAAAACTCAACTGAAATATTAGTAGAGGATAACACTCCAATGGAATTCTTTGACGGGCTTTCTGAGACAACCTCAAATAAACTCCCGACAGGCAAAATTTCTAATTGAACAGGTACCTTAAGTGGAGAATTAGTTATGCTGGTGTCAGACGAATTGATGGTTATCGTATCAATGTAGGTTCCTACAGCCAATCCAGTGATACTCGCACTAACCGTAACAGACAAAGGAGAAGTGCCCGATGAAGTCGAAAGGCTTAACCAAGTCTCATTATGACTTAAGCTGAGTGGAACAGGTCCGGCATTACTGCTTATAACGAGAATTGCATTATCCGGATCTGCGCCGCTATCGGTGGCTATAAAATCGATAGAGCCCAAATTAAGTGACAGCATAGGGACAGCGGCGGACAGAACAGAAATATTGTTTGAAAAGAAATTAGATGTTATCAGATTAAGTTTACCAATTCCATTGAGGTCGGCCGCGACTACAGCGATAGAGCCATTTCCTACTGCGTAGGCATCAGGTGCACTGAAAACGCCCGCTCCATTGTTTGAATATACTGAGACAACGTCAACTATATTGCATACTGCAAGATCAATGTCATCGTCTCCATCCAAGTCTCCTCCGGTCACAGAGTGGGGTCCTCCACCAGTGGCATGTGTCGCCACCAGAGTAAAACTGCCGGAACCATTGTTCTGAAATACTGACATAGTATTAGAGTATTCATTGGCAATTGCCATATCCAGATCACCATCTGAGTTAAAATCAGCGACGAAAACAGACCTAGGTCCATCTCCAGCCGCATAATTAACTATTGTCGCAAATGTCCCATCACCATTATTGAATAGAACCCCAATGTTGTCGGTGTGTCTGTTTGCAGTGACTATATCAAAGTCATTATCGCCATCAAGATCGGCGGTATAAATCCCCAATGGCCCACTACCAACAGCATACTCAGTATGAGTGGGAAAAGTACCATCACCATTGTTAATAAGAACAGAAGCATTATCAGAAGTATAGTTAGCGGTAGCGATATCAACATATCCATCACCATCATAATCGGCAGCTGCAATGAAGTGAGGCGAACTTCCCGTCGTATAAACTGCCTGAGAAGCAAAGGTACCGTCGCCATTGTTAATAAGCACCGATATTGTGTTTGTACCCCCGTTGGCAGAAATCAAATCTAGGAAGCCATCGCGATTTACATCTGCAGCGGCCACAGAGCGCACTCCTGAACCAACCGAATAATTGACACTAATAGCAAATCCCCCAATTCCATCATTTATCAAGACTGATACTTGGCCAGCACTCAATACAGCACTGGCAACGTCAGGCAAGCCGTCATTGTTTAAATCCGCAGATGTCAGGCCATGCGGCTGGGAACCTACAATGTAGGCTGCAACAGTATCAAAGCCAGCGATAGTTGAACTAACATCAGATACAAAGGACCAGGCGTGGCTGCTTGCAAGCGGAGTTGAGATTGAAGACTGCACCGCTGTTGTCAAAACAATAGAAACTACTTCGCCAGTAACAAAATCCGTATTTGGGTCGAATGTTACTGTCTTAGAAGGTGAATCGTAAAAATAAGCTCCTTGAAAGTTCCCTGTATAAGAACCGCTTACGATAAATGTAGTTATGTCAAAAGAAGATCCATCCATATCTATGTCAAAAGTCACAGTTATGTTAGACGATGAAGCCGCTCCCAAAAAGTTGTCTGTCGGAGTAACTGACACGATTGAGGGAACTTGTGCCGAAAGATTTGCTCCGGCGAAAATCATTACAAAACTTGAGATAATTACAAAGTTGATCTTCTTTAGCATTGTTCAATCCTCCCGCCCCGGGGTGTAGATAATTACGATAAGATATTCCTGACGATGTCAAAAACGTTGATACCGTCAGTACTGGATATCAAACATTATAGTAATTAAAAATATAGTCTTTTTACTACAATTGGTCAAGAAAAATCAGATTAATCGACAAGCCCAAAAGAAAACTAAGGCTTTGGATGTTATGACGTTAGCTAAGGGGAGAGCTTTTTTCTATCAATACTTCCCATTCTTGCTGAATTCTGACAGGGTCCATTTTATTCACGGCTTTCTGAATAATCTCTCGGTTCATATAAGTTGAATAGTTAGCATTGATTTCTAAAATAGCTCTCTTGATATTTTTGACCGCTTCCCTGTCAGAGTCGGGAATCTCCACCAAAATACCTCCACCGGTCTGTTCCACAATCTCTGTGGCACCCTCACCAATGCTTCCAATAATCGGGCAGCCGCACATAATTGACTCAACATAGACCAATCCAAAGCCTTCGTCATAAGATGGCAGGACGAATAAATCGGCCCATTGATAGTGTTCTCTGAGAGAATCTACCCGGTCTACCAGTTCTACTTCAGACTTCGCGACTTTCATGATCTCTTCTCTCTCAGGCCCTCCGCCTATTATCCGCCACGTCAGAGACTCAAGAGCCTTTTCTTGCCTTAGTTCGGTGCAAGTCCGAACACACAGGTCAAAACGCTTTCGTTTTATAAAATTACCGATTGACAGGATCTTCATTCGGATAAAACTCTTTGTTGCTGACCGGAAGATGAATAACCTGAGATTTAGATAAGAATCTATCACCGTAGGCAGCGTTCATGGTTTCCATCAGATGTCTGCTGCTGAAAGTCATTTTGACAGAACGATCCAAAATAGGTCGAAAAAGCCAGGCGATCGTCTTATGTCGTTTAGCCCAGAAGCAGTCCAAGCCCAGGCAATACATTATATACGGCCGGCCTGAAAGATAAGCGAGAATTCCCGCGGGAATAACCCAGCAGGCTATCAGTAAACCTTTCCCCTTACGCAGTTCCATTATTCTCCTGAGCGAAAACATATCCCACTTGCCGATAACCAAAACGTTGATTCGTTCGAAAGCTCTCTTGAGCCAAATTCCAGAACTATCTTTGTTGTCTTTGGGGTAGCAATGCGTTATTGCCAGAACATTCTTTAACATAGTCATCTATTATTTGCACCTCTTGCTTTCTTTGCCGAACTTCTTACTATTTAGCATTCAGAATGTAATAATAAATCTATCGGGAATAATGTCAAGAAGCATAATGTTTCAGGCATTATTGAAGTTTAATTTTTTTCTTCAGCTTCTTTCAGCTTTAATCGTCTGTTCGATATTTCTAAGCGCAGCTATTCTTTTTGGGCAGCCACCCATTCTCTCATATGTTTATCCAGAACGGCCAGAGGCAGGGGGCCATTGCCCAGGATTTCATCATGAAAAGTCCGTATATCAAATTTCTCGCCCAGCGTCTCGGTTGCATAGGCGCGAAGCTCTTTTAATTTCAGTTCGCCAATTTTATAAGCCAGAGCCTGAGCCGGGTTATTGATATAGC
>JADFLZ010000113.1 GCA_022564135.1 Candidatus Zixiibacteriota bacterium | reverse complement strand
ATTTCTCTACAAATTTCATAGAAACTGAATACCCTAATTATGAGTTTGAAACAGCAGACGACAAAACAGTCGAAACAGCTGCTATCGCCGCGGCAATCGACAAATTTAAAAACGAAAGCAGCATAAATCTGCAAAACGGAAAATCTGCGAGAGCCTCTGTTTCGGCCTGGTCGCTTTATCATCGCCGGAGAAATATGAGAAAGTTTAGCGGGAGCAGATAACAAATGGCGCATTACTTAGTAAGATCAAACGGCAAAGAGTTTGATATAGTTATTGAAAAATCCGGAGACTCATTTCACGCCGTTGTCAATGGCCGGGAGTACTCGGTGCAAGCTGCAAGCTGTGGCCGGTCAAAATCCGTCATGCTGGTCGACGGCAGCTCTCATGAGATAAGTATTAAAACAAACGGCTATGATAACAGCCGTCTGGTAACTGTCGGAGCTGTCGAAGTAGAACTGGAGATAGATAATTTCCGTCTGGCGCAGCTAAAAAAAGCTGCCGGTAACGGCAGCGGCAAAGCAGCCTCAAAAAAAATAAAAGCGCCCATGCCCGGACTGATATTGGAAGTAAAAGTAAGTACCGGAGAAAAAGTTGAGTCCGGTCAGCTGATTTTGGTAATTGAAGCCATGAAGATGGAAAACGCTGTCAAATCGTCGGCTGCGGCTGTTGTCAAAAACATCGCAGTTTCTAAAGGGCAGTCGGTCGAAAAAGGCGATTTACTAATAGAGTTTGAATAGATGACGGATAAGAAAAAGACATCATCTGATATAGAATTGCCGGTCGTAGCCAGGGCGCCAGAGAATTCGAAAGACACTTTGCCGCTTCCGGGTGAGTATCCCTATACCCGCGGCATATATGCCGATATGTACCGGGGTCGTCTCTGGACAATGCGTCAGTACGCCGGTTATGGAACCGCCGAAGAAACCAACCGTCGCTTCAAATATCTGATGGAAAAAGGTCAGAAGGCACTGTCGGTAGCCTTCGATCTGGCCACACAGATTGGCTATGACTCGGATCATCCCATGGCGGCTGGCGAGGTTGGCCGCACCGGGGTGGCTATTGATTCAATCGAAGATATGGAGACTCTGTTTGATGGCATTCCGCTGTCGGAAGTTTCAACTTCGATGACCATAAATTCTACCGCTGTAATTCTTCTGGCGCTTTACATTACAGTTGGCAAAAAACAGGGTGTGGCGCCGGAGCAGCTGACCGGCACGGTTCAAAATGATATTCTCAAAGAATTTATTGCACGCGGCACTTATATTTTTCCTCCCGGTCCGTCCATGAAAATCGTCACTGATATTTTTGAATATGCCGGCAAGCATCTGCCAAAATACAACTGCATTTCAATCTCCGGCTACCATATCAGAGAAGCCGGCTCGACCGCCGCGCAGGAAATTGCCTTTACACTTGCCAATGCTATAGCCTATGTCAAAGCTGCTCTTGGGGCCGGTTTGAAAATAGACGAATTCGCCCCGCGCCTTTCTTTTTTCTTTGCTTCGCACAATGACCTTTTTGAAGAAGTCGCCAAATTCCGGGCGGCCCGCCGGATGTGGGCTAAGATTATGAAAGAAGATTTTGGCGCCCAAAACGAACGTTCCTGGATGCTTCGTTTTCACACCCAGACCGGCGGCTCAACCTTAACAGCTCAGCAGCCTGAAAATAATATTGTCAGAACAACTATGCAGGCGCTGGCAGCAACTCTGGGAGGGACGCAGTCGCTGCATACCAATTCGTTCGACGAGGCGCTGGGTCTGCCGACTGAAAAATCAGCCGAGATTGCTCTACGCACGCAGCAGATACTGGCTCACGAATCGGGAATCGTTAATTCAGCCGACCCTCTGGCCGGTTCGTATTATGTCGAATATTTGACCGATGAACTGGAAAATAAAGCAAAAGAAATTATGGCAGAAATAGACAAGCTGGGCGGTTCGGTCTCCTGTGTCGATAACGGTTTTTTCAGGGACAAAATCAGCGATGCCGCTTACAGGTTTCAAAAGGAAGTCGAAAGCAACGAGACAGTGGTTGTTGGGGTTAATAAATTTAAGTCCGCTTCCAGACAGGCCCAGAACGTATTGAAAGTTGACGCTAACTTAGAAAAGCAGCAAATTGCCAAGCTGAATAAGCTAAAAGAAAGTCGTGATAAGAAAGCACATGAGACGGCTATGGCTGATTTGCAAGAAGCAGCCGAGCGGGGCGACAACATTGTTGAACCGGTCTTAAACGCTGTTGAGAATTACGCCACTATCGGAGAAATTTCGGATGTTTTCAGAAAAGAATGGAAAGAATATCGGGAGCAAATATAAGATGTATAAAATTAGTTTATTAATTGCTCTCTTGGCTTTGCTGCTTCTGGGCTGCGGTGAAAGCAAAGAGACAACTCAAAAAGTCGAAACTGTCGACCAAAACCCGCCTACTGTCGAAGGAAAAGAAAAACTGTTCGAAGATATTCTCAACGAAACCATGGACCGCCTCAGGTACAGAGACAAGTCCTATATCTATGAACTGGAGTTTCCATACTACCGGGAAGAAAACACATATGATAAATTTTTAGAAAACGGCAAAATTCGCGGAGCTAAAGCCGATACGTTAGAGTTTGTGGATATTGTAGAGCTTGAAATGTACGAGCCTGACTCAGCAGTAGCCTATGTTGAAGTTCATTTCAAAGGCCCGACTGGTGAAGAGACAATCCTCAAAGGTGACAAGCTGACATTTTACTGGTACGGCGGCAGGTGGATCAGGCCGACTGTTTCTACTTATGACGCTCAGCGTCAGCTTGATGACATCAGAGAGAGAGCCGACTCGGCCGCGCAAGCCGAAGAAGAAGAGCTGGGACGATGACTAAAACACTGGTCTCTCATGTGGGTATAGCTGTTAAAGATTTGGAGTCAGCTATCAAGTCATATGAGATATTAACCGGCGTACAAAATCCTGCTATAGAGAATGTTGAATCTGAAAAAGTAAAAGTTGCCCTGTTTTCAAGCGGCAGCGGCAGAATTGAATTACTGGCAGCGACTTCTGAAGACAGCCCGATTGCAAAATTTATAAACAAACGCGGCGAGGGGCTTCACCATATCTGCATTTACGTAGATGATATCGAATCAAAACTGAGTGAACTTAAAAAAGCCGGCATCAAAGTTATTGATGAGACCTACCGCACAGGCGCCGAGGGGAAAAAGATAGCTTTTGTACATCCCCGAAATCTAAATGGTGTTTTGATAGAGCTTGAAGAAAGATAGCTTCGGCCGCTAACATACAGTCAGTTTATTTAATACTTTTGAAATTGTTTTTTAAGCAGGAATCGATAATTTTCAGGCGGTTTTTAATAAATTTATTTCTGTCAAGAGTCGGAGTATAAAAATACAATCGTCCGCTTTTGGTTCTTTTGAGAAGACCTTTATCTGAGAGTCTGCCCAGTACTGTCATAATAGTAGTGTAAGCCGGTTTTTCGTCCTTGAGATAAAGCAGCGCCTTTTTGACAGTAACATTGCCAATCGTCCAGGCGATATCCATCAGACGCGCCTCGGTTGGCCCCAGAAAGACCGCGTTTCCTTTGGCGAAGGGGTCAAAGTAAAACGTTTTATCAGCCATTATTTATTTTTTGGGAATGCGGTGTTTGACGATCATAGAAATACCGATCGCAATAACTGCCGCCGGCCAGAAAAATTCCCAGACTCCGCCGCGAATAATATCCAGCTGCTGCAAAAGTAGAAGTACGCCCAACAGTAAAATCAACACTCCAAGAAACATTTTGAACCCTCCTTAAAAAATTGTTTAGCTCCGGGCCTGCTTGATTTGAGTTACCAGCATAGCCGCAATCTCTTCGAGCATCAGTCTGTCATCGTTTGAGAAAAAAGAATTCTGGTTCGAATCAATATCGATTTCTCCCAGGCAGATATCTCCGTCCATAAGGGGAACGACAATTTCTGAACGGGTGGCAGGGGTACATGCCAAAAAACGTGAATCTACAGTGACGTCATCAACGATGATGCTCTTCTTCTCAGTGGCAGCAGCCCCGCAGATACCGCTGTTTAATGCTATCTTTGTGTGAGGCGTTTTTGGGCCGACATACGGGCCGATTTCGAGAAAACCATCGCGCAGCATATAAACCCCGGTCCAGTTAAAGCCGGAGGAGTAAGCATCTATCAGTTCCACAGCCGCTTTTAAGATTTCGTTTTCGGTTTTTTTGTCAGACGTCGCAATTCTGATATTGTCAATCAGCTGCTTCCGTTCATCGTCCATCTTAGAGATTATCCTTTATGGCCTGAAGGTTTTCTTTCGGTGTGGCCGGGTCAATTGAGCAGCCCGGTCCTATTATTATACGGGAAGAGTCATATTTCTGTTTCAGTCTTTGCATCTGCATTTCAATTTCATAAGCTGAGCTGTGCAACAGCCAGCCTTGCTGGTCTATGCCGCCGACAATTGTTTTGCCGGGCAGAATATCAAAAGACTTGTCAATTGGTGAATTGGTCGGGTCTTCGCTGTCCCAGTTATAAAGCTGACTTTTGTAATCCAGCTCTGAAAGTTGTTTAAGAAAATTGTTGCTGGAGCAGACATGAAAGAGATTTAAGGCATCATCGCCGGAGGCTTCTATTACTTCTAAGTCATAGGGAACTCCAAATTGCTGATACTCTTCCCAGCTGATCAAGTTCGAAGATGCCCACTGGGTGGTGGCATAAAAAAGTCCGTCCGCTCCGGCGTTTCGCAGTTCTTCAACATACTTTTTAAAAGTTTCAGTTATTGCCTTGAGAGCATTATGAACTTTTTCCGGGTGGGTTCGGATACTTTCGACCAGCAGACTGTCATCTTCGACCATCCTGCCGGCAATAGCCAGAGGTGTAAACAGGGTCATCAAGATTGGCAGTTCTTTACCGGCTCCTTTGCGGATAAGATTTACTACCTGCAGATGTTCAGCTAATACCGGAGCGGTAGGCTCCAGCGGCTCTATGTTGTCCCAGTCGTCCGCTTTAGTTACCGGAAATTTGACTTTGGTATGTTTGGTCAGCTCTGCTGTCGAATAATCAAGTTCCAGACCCCAATCTTCGGCATGGTAATCAGCTCTGGGGTTGATTTTCATAAAATCCCAGCCGAAGTGATTTTGAAAATCAAGCATAGCTTCGGCGGTACCATCGGCCCGGCTTTCCTTGTGGTAAAAATGTCTCCAGAAAGAGGCTGCAAACCTGTCTGGTTTCTCACCGTTAATTATGAGTTCTATCCGTTCTCTTGGTGAATATTTGGCCATTATTATATCTTTATCCTCTCTGATTTGAAAGCCAATATAAGCCGCCCAAAAGAGCTGTCAAAGTACTGTTTAATCTGTGAGCAACCTTGCTTTTGATTGTTCATAAAGTCTGTAACCTGCCGAAACTTAGAATGATACGACTTAAACCGGGAAGCCTTGCAAAAAGCGAAAAAAAATGACAGCCAAAATTTTGGTAATTGACGACGAAGATTCTATGTGCGATTTCATGGAGATTATGCTCTCAAAAGAGGGCTACTCCGTGGAGACTGTGAATTCTCCTCTGAAAGCCATCAGCCAGATAAAACAAAATGATTATGACCTGATCATCGCCGATCTTAATATGCCTGAGATGGACGGCCTGGAAGTTCTGGAAGAAGTTAAGAAGTTTAAAAAAGACCAGGACCTGATTGTTATGACCGCCTATGCTTCGGTGGATACGGCTATAGAAGCCATGAAAAGAGGCGCCGTCGATTATATTACAAAACCCTTCAAAGTTGATGAAATCAAACTGGCTATCGAAAAATCTCTCAGCCGCAGAAAGCTTCAGCAGGAAAACATCACCCTCAAACAGCAGCTGCATGAAGGGAATTCATTTGACAAATTTTTGGGGACATCGGCCGTAATAGTAAATTTAAAGCAACTGGCCAGCAAAATAGCCAACTCAGATGCAACTGTTCTTCTCAGAGGAGAGTCAGGTACCGGAAAAGAAGTCATAGCCCGGGCTATTCACCACCATTCCCCCCGCAGAAACGGTCCTTTTGTATCTATAAATTGTGCTGCTATTCCTGAGAACCTGTTAGAGTCAGAACTTTTCGGTTACAAAAAAGGAGCTTTCACCGGCGCCATTAAAGACAAAGAAGGACTTTTTAGCGCAGCCGACGGCGGTACTTTCCTGCTTGATGAGGTCGGTAATACTTCGATGGCTTTTCAGGTAAAACTTCTGCGGGTAATTGAAGAGAAAAAAATGACGCCTGTCGGCAGTACCAGGGAATTGGAACTTGATGTGCGCTTGATTGCTGCCACCAACGCCGACCTTGAAGAAGATGTCAGGCAGGGGCGGTTCCGGGCAGATCTGTTTTACCGCTTGAATGTAATACCGCTGCATATTCCGCCTTTGAGAGAGCGCAAAGAAGATATTAAACTTCTGGTGGCACATTTCATTAACAAATTTTGCGCTAAGATTAATCTTGAGTCAAAAGAGATCTCTGAAAAGGCCATGGACGCCCTTACCAGTTACAGCTGGCCCGGAAATGTCAGAGAGCTGGAAAATACAATTGAGAGGGCGGTTCTACTTAGCAAAGGCAATGAATTGCTGCCGGAAGATTTCCCGGAAAAACTGACAACAGTCGAACCTCAGCCTATGGTCACCGCAGAGGATCCGGTCAATCCGACTTTGGAATCTATCGAGAAAGCCTATATCCATTATGTCATGAGCCAGTCCGGCGGCAAAAAGTCAAAGGCAGCCAGGATTCTGGGGATAGATACTTCGACTCTTTACCGCAAATTAGAGAGATATGACTTAAATGACACTGGAAAAACTAAGTCACCCAAGAAAATGAGCAAAAACTGAACAGTTGTCGGATCTTTTTAGACAGCAATTGGGAATGATAGTTGCAGCTAGAATAAAGTGCAGAAGTATGATAATTGCATTTGAAGGAGACATATAAGATGACACG
>JADFLZ010000112.1 GCA_022564135.1 Candidatus Zixiibacteriota bacterium | reverse complement strand
TCTGGGAGTCGGCCTGGTAATTGACTCTGAAGGCGACGACCATTATAACGGCTCGACTTTTGCGCAGGGTGCCGGATTTTTTGGCGTTGGTGTGCTGCTTGACCGTGAAGGTAACGACAAGTACAAAGCCGGAGTTTCCTCACAGGGCTGCGGCTATTTTGGTATCGGGCTGTGTCTGGACGGAACCGGCCATGACAAATATTATCTGTACGGCGACGGTCAGGGCATGGGCGGTGTCGGCGGTGGTGTGGGCGTGCTGGCTTCGTATAGCGGCAATGACAAGTACACGGCTGAACCATATTCAAAAGTTTTTGATCGCGGTGACTATCATAGCAAATTTGTCATAAACGGCAATCAGGCCCAGGGCGCCGGGTTTGGAAGACGGGGTGACGGCTCCGATGGTCACTCATGGGCCGGCGGACTTGGTGCGATAATTGATATTAGCGGCAATGACCATTATTATTCGGGCAACTTCACGCTCGGAGTCGGCTACTGGTTTGGGACCGGTATCGCTATTGACCGAAGTGGTGACGATATTTATGAATCATGTTACTTTACTCAAGGCTCCGGAGCGCATTTTTGTAACGGCATTTTGATAGACGAAGGCGGCGATGACAGGCATGAACTTTTTGAAACCGCCGGCGCCGGACTTGGCTTTGGCTGGGACTACACCAACGCTTTTTTGATTAACAAAGGCGGCAACGATATTTATCGCGCTAAAATTATTTCGATGGGGCTGGCGCAGATTCGCTCTAATGCTTTTCTGATTGATATCGGCGGCGATGACAGCTACTACCTTGGCGAAAATACAGCCGGACTGGGTGAGGCAACTTATCGGGATAATTTCAAGAGACCATCGAACCTTACTCCCTACTTCAGCTATGCCAAATCGTTTGGCGGTTTTATAGATATTGGCGGCAGCGACAATTATTATAGTTTCAAAGACAAAAAAGAAAGCGCTCACCCGACTGCCAAAAACAATTTTCTGTGGCTGAAACCAGAGCGGACTGACAGCACTTTCGGCGCCAACAATTTTGGGGTTGGCATTGATATAGACAGCGGCACGATACCTGAGTTTTTCAAGTGGGATGATTGAGGTTGCCTTGATTGACTTATTTTGCTTTATTGTGGATAGCATTCGCAAATTTTGTATATAGCCAGACAAAATGACAGACGATAATTCAAAACCTAACGATGATTTGGAAACCCGCAGTGCTGATGGCAGTTCCGGGGATAAACGACCTCTGCCAACAATAGACAGAATAGCTTCATTTCGCATTGATAAAACTATCAGCTCCGGTGGCGGCGGCACTGTTTTTCTGGCATACGATGAATCAATGAAGCGAAAAGTGGCGCTCAAGGTGCTGCACCCCTCACTCAGCATAACTTCTACTGCACAACAGCGGTTTGCCCGAGAAGCCTGGATAGCGGGTCAGCTTGAGCATGCTAATATCATCAAGGTTTACAGCCGCGGTGAAGAGAAGCAATTACACTATATCGCTATGGAATTTGCCGATGGCGGGTCGTTAAGCGACTATATAAAGAATCTAAGAGAGGCTGTTTCTTCAACTAATGACTTAACGGCTACAGCAAACAGAGAGCACATTAAGTTCATCGTTAATAACTTCATTGAATTAGTCAGTGCGCTGGAGCACATTCATTCCAGGGGGTTTATCCACCGGGATATAAAACCGCACAATATCTTATTGTCTGGCGAGTCGAAGCAGTTCAAATTGACTGATTTTGGAATCGCCCACGCCGAGGATATGACCCGTATGACCAAGGCCGGTGATTTTATGGGGACGATTCATTATATGTCGCCGGAACAAATTTCTGCCCACCGAACTAAAGTCGACAAAAGAACTGATATCTATTCGCTTGGAGTTACGCTTTATGAAGCGCTGACATTGTCACTTCCTTTTGAAGGGGACAGTGAAGAAAAGCTGATAGGCGAAATAATCGCCGGACATTATATCCCTGCCCGCAAACGCAGCAAGACTATTCCCAGAGACCTTGAAACAGTTTTGATCAAAGCGACACACCACGACCCGCAGAGGCGCTATCAATCTGCAATGGATTTTGCAGAAGATTTGCTGCTTTTTTCGGAAGATAGACCGATTTCGGCTAAAAGAGACAACATATTTTACAAGGCTCGAAAATCAATAAGCTTTAAAAAGAAGGGTGTACTTACCGGTTTGGCAATAATGGTTGTCGCTTTATCTGCGGGAATAATCAATGAACAGCGCCTTCAAACAGCTTACGACAATGAAAAAATCCTATACTCACTAAAAAGAGCAGTCGAAACTAAAACATCGCCGTTTGAATTTGAACCGGATTGGCCGAGGTTGTCAAAGAAACTGTATGAACACGTTAAGAGCGGGCAAAAGGATTCGATTGTAATTTGGTTTTTGAAAGCAACGGCTGTCCCACACCAAGCCCACTCAAAATATTCTAAAATTGACAGAGCTAAAATATTTACACAATTTATTCAACTAAGACTGTTTGATACGCTCCAAATTACCGCCCTACCCTCAGTCGTTAGTATGTCGGCTGTAACTTACAGCTCCAAAACGTTACACTTTCAGGTAAAAGGAATTTCGGAATTTACGACTTGGTATTGTTATTACCCGTACACTCAAGCGCCAACTAGTAATGTCACATCTTACTTTGATCTGTCATATCTTGTGGATACGACTCAAAGTTTAGCAATAATACCAGTCGATATAAGTACTAGCCATTATCTTGGCGCACTTCTTTATTCAAATACTATAGGCAATGACTTGAATTTACCGGAAAACATTAAGCAATTTACTGAATCACAAATGAAATACTTATCGCCAATTGTTAACGGTACTTATTCCATGAAGAAAGATCCATTCATTTATATTATTGACACTTCCTCATTGAGTGTTGCTTCGCCAGTTTTCATCGATACTATAACTGACACTGTAAAAATGTGGACATTCCGTGAGTGGCCTGATGATTTTCCTAAAATGATAAGAAATGAATCTCAAGAAGAGCGCAACTATCAGGACTTTAGTATTAACGAGATTTTCGTTGTACGACAGAAAAGAGATATTTTCAAAAAAGAATTTGAGATTCAAATTGCAGGGTACGTGGGAAAGAATAAACTGATAGTGCCATTTGCAGGTAATTTTTACATACAGGCCAATAATATTGAAGACACAATTCTTTCGGGCCAAATTGTTAGAGGGTGGTCACGAGACTTAAAATTATTTCATGACCATGAAGAGGCAGACCTTGATTTAAAAAGATATAAGCCAATTCCCACGGAGGGGAATATGAAATGGTGGTTTACCTCAAACAATATAGGTATTGACTCAGCAACTTTTAATCAGTTAGTGTCCCTGGGGATTACTAGAGCTAGATTAGTTGTTGTACCATCAATACACGCCGCGAGATTGTCAGGAAATATTGAACAATTCTGGGGCGACACATTGATATTCAACATCACCTTCCAGGCGATCGACAGCACAGGCGTTCAGGCAAAACGGCATACAGAAAAAGTTTCAAAAGAACGTTTGGGGTCCATTCTTTTTGATTCCACTTTTCTGATTAAATATCACTGACTTACTTTACTCAACACATTTTTCAAATAGCCTAGTCGGTCGCTCTCTTTGATTGCGCCTAAATCTATCATGACTTCGTTCTTGCCGGCGAAAGAAAATTCCATCGGGCAGTCGGTGGCCCGGCGCAGCGATTCTATTTCTTTGCGCTCTAACTTGCGGCTTTCTGAAAACTTAATTGTAGCGCGGCCGCTTCTGACAGACACTTTTTCAACTTCCAGAATTGCAGCAGCAACTTTAAGGGCGGTGCCATCGACCAGACTGACGGCTTCAGTCGGCATCTTTCCGAAGCGGTCGGTTATTTCATCACGGATTTTTTCTACATCATCAAGCGTGCGGCAGTCAGCCAGACGGCGATAGAGGTCAACTTTGTGCTGACGGTCATTTATGTAAGCATCGCTCAAGTGCATTTCTATATCTGTTTCAAGTTTTGTTTCAGGCAGGCGGACAATCTCCTGGCCTTTTAGTTCGGCTACTGCTTCTTCTAAAAGTTTATTGTAAAGGTCATAGCCGAGTTCCTGCATAAAGCCGGATTGTTTGGCGCCCAAAATAGTTCCGGCGCCGCGGATTTCCAGATCGCGCATGGCCAGCGCAAAACCAGAGCCAAGATTGGAGTGTGACTCCAGCGCCCGCAGACGTTTTACAGCTTCGGCGGTCAGCCCGCGCATAGGAGGCGTTATCAAATAGGCATAGGCCTGCTGTGCCGAGCGTCCTACCCGTCCGCGCAGCTGATACAACTGCGCCAGTCCAAAGCGGTCGGCGCGGTTGATGATTATGGTGTTGGCCGAGGGAATGTCCAGCCCGGATTCGATTATTGCGGTACACAAGAGCACATCGTATTTTTTATCGAGAAACTGCATCATTACTTTTTCAAGAGTTCGTTCGTGCATCTGGCCGTGGGCGATTACTATTTCGGCCTGAGGCACAAGTTTTTTGAGACGGTCATAGACTGAGTCTATCGACTTAATCCGGTTGTGCACAAAAAAGACCTGTCCGCCCCGGTCTATTTCGCGCAGGATAGCCATAGCGATTTTTGCATCTTCGTCTTCGGATATTTCAGTAATAATCGGCCGGCGGTTTTTGGGAGAGGTGTTTATCAGACTCATATCACGTACGCCCATCAGCGACATCTGCAGAGTGCGCGGAATAGGAGTGGCGGTCATCGACATGGTATCAACCGAGGCACGCAACTGTCTCAGCTTTTCTTTATGCGTAACCCCAAAACGATGTTCTTCATCTATGACCAGTAATCCTAAATCATGAAACTTTATATCTTTTGATAAGAGCCGGTGGGTACCAATGACCAGATCGATGGTTCCGTTTGATAAGCCTTTTAAGATTTCTGTCTGCTGAGCTTTGGTTCGAAAGCGCGAAAGCATTTCCACTTTGACCGGAAACTCTGAGAGTCGTTCTGTAAAAGTCAGAAAGTGCTGCTGGGCCAGTACTGTTGTCGGCACTAAGATAGCCGCCTGTTTGCCCCTGTCTATAACTTTAAATGCCGCTCTGACAGCAACTTCAGTCTTGCCGTAGCCGACATCGCCGCAGACCAGACGGTCCATGGATTTTTCCTGCGAGAGATCAAACTTGCAGTCATCAATTGCTTTTTGCTGGTCGGGGGTTTCTTCGTAGATAAACGAAGCCTCCAGCTGTTTTAGCCAGACAGTATCTTCGCCATAAGCAAAACCGGTGTGGATTTTTCTTTCGGCGTACAGTTTGATAAGTTTTTCGGCCATATCGGCGATAGATTTTTTGGTACGGGCTTTTAATTTTTCCCAGGCGGAGCCGCCCAGCCGGGAAAGTCTCGGCGGTGCGTCTTTGCCGGCGTACTTGGCCACCCGGTTGAACTCTTCTATCGGTACAAAAAGTTTGTCGTCTTCGGCATAGTGCAACAGTAAGCAGTCGCGACTGTGGCCATCTATGGTGAGAGTTTTCAAGCCGCCGTAGCGGGCCAGGCCGTACTCGGTATGCACCACGAAATCGCCCTGAGTCAGCGCCGCATAATCAGTTATCGCTACGCCTTCCTGATATTTTTTCTTGCGTATGCGGCGATGATGGCGGTGGAAAATTTCATGGTCGGTCAAAATTCCGAAGCCGCCGCTTTCGCAGACGAAACCACCTTTGATATCAAGCACCTGCACTTCCGGCAGCTTTAACAGTTCGTCTCTGGCTGAGACCAAATCCTTAAAACGCGCTGCCTGACCTGCAGAATCGGCCGCCACGAAATAATTTAGACCCTTAGCGCTAAATTCATTCAGCCCTTCGATCAGCCGGTCTAAGTTATTTCCAAAGGCAGGGTGGGGGCCGCAGCCAAAATCTATTATATCCTGGCGGCCTCCTTTAAAAGGTAATCTATCAATCGAGCGGTATTTTTTAAGCGACTCAAAGAGCCTCTCTGGTTTCTGATAATACTTTTCAGGTTTTACGAGCGAGCTAATCTGTTCTTTTAGTCGGTCGTAAAGAGCCTGACCTTCTTCAATAATTTTCTCTGCTTCATCTTTGATTCTGCCAAGACTGTCTGTGAACAAAATTGTCTGGTCACTTAAGTAGTCAGAAAGTTTCCCCTGCTTCAGGCCAAACATAACCGACAGCCATTCCAAGCCCGGCAGTTCGGGGTCGTTTAGGTATCTGTCACGGATGTAAGCGGCGTCTGCTTCGGGAAGTTTTTCCAGATATTGTTCGACTGATTCCTGCGTGATTGGGATTTCCCGGCGGGGCAGAAGATTGACAGAGTCTACTCTTTCGATAGTCAGCTGAGTGGAAACATCGAACAGCCGGATAGTATCTATTTCATCTCCAAAGTATTCAACCCTGACCGGAGCATGCGCAGCCGGGGAGAAAAAATCTATGACACCTCCTCTTAGGGCAAAGTCGCCTACTTCTTCAACAACCGGCACCCGCCGAAAGCCAAGTTTGACCAGTTTATCTACTAAAACGTCGAGTTCGTATTCGGTTTTGGTTTTAAGAGAAATGCTCTCTGCCACCAGCTGTTCGACCGGAATAGTCGGTTCCATCAGCGCCCGGACAGGGCAGACAATGATTTTAATACTATTGTCCAAAATTCCGGCCAGAGTCGAAATCCGGATACCGATAATCTCCCCGACCGGCGGCCTGAAATCATAGGGGAGAATCTGTCTTGAAGGAAAAAGGCCGACTTTTTCACTACCAGTAATAGCTATAATGTCTTCATAGAAATCCAGAGCTTCGGCAGATGACTGAGTTACCACCAGAATTGGCCCTTTTTGAATATTTGCCAGATTTGCTAAAGAAGATACGAGAATAGCCGGCGAAGAGCCCTCTAAGCCGCTGACGCTGATAGCGTCTAAGTTATTTTGGTT
>JADFLZ010000111.1 GCA_022564135.1 Candidatus Zixiibacteriota bacterium | reverse complement strand
GAACTGGGATACCCTGCAATCATCATTGACAAATATTTTTGGAAAAAATATGCTGCATCTGTAACCTAACAACTTGCAAACGTGGGCGGCAGATGTCCCCATCTGCCCCAGCCTCAAATCACTTCTTCTTTTAACCATTCCCAATTCTTATCCACAGGCAAGATGCCCTCTCTGTCCAAGAGCCAGTCGTTAACACTCGAGTAGACGTAGTCTGTCGGCTTTTCAACCAAGCCTG
Source organism: Candidatus Zixiibacteriota bacterium (assembly GCA_022564135.1). Classification (GTDB taxonomy): domain Bacteria; phylum Zixibacteria; class MSB-5A5; order GN15; family FEB-12; genus JACZWU01. Next base: position 6,691 of record JADFLZ010000111.1, on the reverse strand, counting down.
CTTTGACCGGATTGTTATGAATATATTCGATTTTAATCTTAAACTGCTTTTCAGAGAAAATAATCAGATCATCAAAGCGCGGTTTCCAGAGATTATACTTTCCGTCGATCATGAATTTATGTAGCTGGTTAGTTGGCATAGTTTGTTTCAGTTTACGTGCGGCTATTCTTTTAAAACTTTGTACTACCAAAGATAAGTTTTCTATTTCTTGAAATCCAAGAAGTAAATGTATATGTGAGGGCATCAGCACATAAGCAACAAGAGAGACTTGATAATGCGATAAAGTCTCTCGTAGCTGATTAAGTGTAAGTAAGGCACAATCTTTGTTTGAGAAGATAGGCTCCCAATTTTTAACTGTTGTTGTAACAAATACCATCGCTTTCTGGCTCAAGTTCAGGCGTTTTCTGATTACCATATTAAAAACTTCTATGTTTGAGTCTATGAAGTCAAGGGGTATGCAGACATAGTGATGAAGGGGCAGTTGAGGACATCTGCCGCCCAAAATGTCAGGCCGTCAGATTCCTCTTGTAACTGATTGTCAGGGTTGTTATTATAGCACGAAATGTCTGCCCCTAAAACATTGACTCATAACTGCCAGTAGAAAGTGTCATTTGCAAGATTCTGATAGCCAATTAATTGCCGAAGCCATCCAGGGCAGCCAAAAAGCTTACGCCGTGCTGGAAGGCAGGTACAAGACCGCAATTTTTCATATTGTTCTAAAAATCGTCAGGGACAAAGAAACTGCCCACGATCTGGTCCAGGAGACGTTTATGAAAGCATTTGCGGCACTGGCCTCTTACCGCTCAGAATACCGCTTTTCTACCTGGCTCTATAAGATTGCGGCCAACAGCTCTATCGATTTTCTGCGCAAAAAGCGAATAAAGGCGCTATCACTGGATAAAGAGATAGATACCGGCGATGGCAAGGTAGAAATTGAGATTCCGGACTATACTTACCACCCGGAACGGGATTATGTCCGAAAACAGCAGCGATTTACTATCAATGAAGCGATTGATTCTCTGCCGGATAAATATCGGGAAGTTATCGTTCATCGCCATCAGGAAGATAAATCATATGAGGAAATAGCCGATTTATTAGGTATACCGATAGGTACGGTCAAGGCTCGAATTTTTAGAGCCAGAGAGTTACTGAAGAAAAAGCTCAGAGGGATATGAGAGCCTGGCTCTGATTAAAAAGAGAAAAATGAAAAATTTTATAAAAGTGATACTTAGTATCTTAGCAATTTTTCTGGCGACAGCTCTGCCTGTTAAGTCCGAAGAATTCAGTTTCAACTATCAAAAGCTGATCAACATTCAAAAGCCTGTACTGATAGATCTGGAGATGGTCAGGGGTGCCATTATGGTAACCGGCACAGATGACAATCTTATTACTATCGATGCCATCAAGATGGTGCGGGCTTCCAGTCGCAGCGAAGCTGAAGAAATAGCTGCCCATATAGAGATTAAAATCAGAGAAAGTAAAGACAAAGTCAGAATTCAGACAAATTATCTCAATTTGATAAATCGCTCTCCGTCGTTCTGGAACAAGATAATCGGAGGCGGCGACAAAGTTATCAGCGAAGTTCTCTACAAGATATCACTGCCGTTTAACTGCGGCCTGCGAATCAAAGCGCTTGATGCGGATATTGAGCTGACCAATGTAGAAAGCAATATATATATAGAAAAATCTGCCGGACTGACCAAAGCAGAATTTATTTTAGGAGAGCTTGAGATTCATCAGCCGCTCGGTGAGATTGATTTGCAATGGATTGAGGGCGATATCAAGATAAATTCCAAATCGAGCAAGATTTTCATCCGCCAGACCCGCGGCACTATCAAGTTATCGACCTACAATGGCAATGTAGATATTCAGACAGAATTCGAGAGCAGTAACGATTATATTGTTGAAACCTCAAGCGGCAACGTCATATTTAGCGTGCCGATTTCTGCAGCCGGCGAGCTTCATCTTGAAACCATAACGGGTGAATTCTCGTCAGAGATACCAGTAGAAGTTATTTCTCTGGCTCGAAACAGAATGGTAGGCATATTTGGCGGCGGAGGTACAAAAGTGAAAATTATTTCTGCCAGCGGAAAGGTTGTTCTGGCGCAGTTTTGAGCTAAACCGGACAGCCTGCGATTAACATTGGATGTGACATGATCGCTTCAAACAAGTTTGTAAATAAAGCAGCCTTGCTCATAGTTTTTCTTCTGGCCCTGTCTCCGGACTCTAAAGCTCAGGCAGATCCGGCCGACCGGGGCTATTCACCCTCTGATACTATCTTTAATGAAATTCTGCTGACCGAAGAAGGCGTTATGGCTGTCGATACAGCCGGCTACGAGTGGTACTACGATTTCGAATACTCAAGTTTTGTGGCCGGATTACAACCATTAAGCGATGCTGCCGGTCTGGACTTTGTACTCGGCTCAGAATATGGAAATATCCCGATTGAAGAGCGCGCCAACATTCGCAAACGGGTTAAGCAGATTGAGTTAGGCTCTGTGACTGTACGGGAAGATGAGTATGTCACCGGCAATATAATCTCATTCGGGAAAGTAACTGTCAAAGGCTGGGTCAAAGGCAGCATTACATCTGCAGGCAGGGTTCTTGTTACTGAAACGGGTTTTGTTGATGGGGATATTAAAGCGCCGCGAGTAATAGAAAAAGATGGCTCGGTTGTCCTTGGCGAGATTACTGAAAAATCTCTGCTGCTGGATTTAGATTCCTTTACCCCGAAGTTTTCTCACAAATTCCTTTTGGTGATGTCAATAATAACTGCTGTCTTTCTGTTTTTCGGGTTTTTGATATTCACGTTAATGCCCGGACAAGTGGCAACTATGCAGTCCTGTATCTTGAAACATCAAGGGCGTTCAGTTGGCCTCGGTTTTATATTAATTTTAACTATGCCGGTGATTACCACACTTTTAGGAATCACTATTATTGGAGTTGTGCTTATTCCGCTTTTGCCGCTTTTATATCTGGCCGCAATTATCATGGGACTTATGACATTTGGAAAACTGCTGTTTTCCAGAATTTACAAGCAGACAATTTACAATAAATCGGCCGGTCTGTTTATCGGAGTTATCGGTATTCTTATAGTTATGATTCCCTGGCTGGTAACCGGCGCACTCTGGCCTGAGACAGACAATGTCGCCATAGTCTTAAGCGTCTTCGGGTTGGTTTTTTCAATTCTCGGTTCAATTTATCCGGTTTGTTCAGGGGTTGGGGCGGCCTTTTTAACAAGATTCGGGTTCAGAGAATACCCACCGGGACCTAAAAAACCACAATTCACACCAGAGCCGCCGACTCATCAGCCGGCACCTCCGCCCATTCCCGAGACGCCGGTGCCCCCGGTACCGGGAAATATCGAAACTCCAAACGAAAGTTCTCGTATATCAGACCAAGACAAAAACTCATAGTCCTGAAGAGGGAGAGGTTCTGATATGCGAAAATTTCTGATATTCACAGTTATAGCTGTTCTTGTCGTTTCATCTGCATATGCAGGCCGGCTGGAAAGAGTCAAAGAATTTGTAACTGCCAAGCATGCCAAAATAATTGAAATAGAATGTGACCTGGCGGCAGGAGAGTTCACTATCAAATCAGGTGATATCGAAGAAATAGCAGAAATAGATATCGAATATGATAAGCGTACAATTGAATATGAGATTGATTATAGCGAGCGGGGCGAAAAGGGCTATCTGTTTATTGATATTGACCACAGAAAAAACGGATTCTTCAAAGATTTTGATGACCTGGAAAATAACTGGGACATTGTTCTATCCGACAAATTTGAATTTTCAATTAATTTAGACATCGGCGCCTGTGTAGCAGATTTTGATTTTGGCGGCATTCGCCTGACAGACTTAGATATTGATGTTGGCGCGGCTTCAGGCGTTATAGATTTTTCTGAGCCTAACAAATCCAGACTCAGAGAAATCAACATAGATGCCGGTGCCTCCTCACTTGAAATGCATAATCTGGGCAACGCCAATTTCGAATATTTTGAATTTTCCGGCGGAATCGGCTCGTATGACTTTGATTTCAGGGGGAAATACAGCGGCGAATCTAAGATAAATATTGAAATCGGGCTCGGCGCAGCTGAAATCATTTTGCCCAGAGGTGTACCGGTCAGGGTTGAGACCGAAGGCGGCAACTGGCTTTCATCTATAGATTTCCACAATGATGATCTGGTTGAAATTGATGATGACATCTATGAGACTGAAGATTTTGAAAATGCCAAGACAAGAATTATCCTGCGCCTTGAAGTAGGCCTTGGCTCAATTGACGTCTACTGGAAGAGGTAGTCAGCCGAAGACAATAAAATCGCTCCGAATTTCAAAGTATTCCCAAAAAATTTGACAGCTATTGCCAAAATCTTTTAAGATTTAGGTGCATACATATAATACTCTTGCCGATTCATTAAAAAAGACATTATATCAGTAGCAGACATAAACTTAAATCTGTTTTAGTTGTAGGAACTATTAGATACTGGTTGGTATGAATATGCGTAAGAGCTTAAGACTATTTCTGATGATAACCGTTGCGGTGGCAGCGACTGCTAGTGCTGCACCTCCTCCGATTCAGGAGCAAATATTTAAGGCGCGGGACAAGGTAATGCCGGCCGTTGTTCATATTCAGCCGGTCATAAAAAATTATAATACTGGTGAACTTGAAAAACAGGCAGTAGTCGGTTCCGGAGTGATTTTTCACATCGATGGTTACGTAGTTACCAACTATCATGTAGCCGGCAAGGCCGAAAGAATTCTGTGCACTTTAGGTGACAAAGAGATAGTCTCGGCAGAATATATCGGAGGCGACCCGCCCACAGATATAGCCGTCATAAAGCTGAATCTGGATAAACATAAAGGCCCAATCGTTGTTGCAGACTTCGGCAACTCCGACAGCATTCAGGTAGGCCAGTACGTTCTGGCTATGGGCTCTCCTCTTTCTTTATCACGCTCCGTTTCAGCCGGAGTTATATCTACCAGAGACAGATATTTTAGTCCGGATGTCAGGCTGCCTACCGGAGAAAGAACCGGCCGCTACAATTTATGGATTCAAACCGACGCAGCTATAAACCCGGGTAATTCGGGAGGTCCGCTGGTAGATTTGTCCGGCCGCATTGTAGGTATAAACTCACGGGCGACAATTTTTGCCAACAATCTCGGCTTTGCGATACCGATTAATGTCGTGCGCGAGGTAACCGAGGAGATTATCAAAAATGGTAAAGTAGAGAGAAGCTGGATAGGTTTGCATTGTCAGGCTCTGATGGAGTTAGAAGATTATTTTGGTACTCAGAGAAACACCGGGGTTTTGATTTCGTCGATTGACCCGGGTTCACCGGCCGAGCAGAGTTATCTCAAAGCCGGCGATATTATCTTAAAAGTCAATGATCAGGAAGTATCGGCACGTTTTGTTGAGGAACTCCCCAAATTTTACTACCTGATATCGCGCTTCAAACCGGGCGAAAAAATCAATCTTGAAGTTTTAAGAGGCAGCGAAACCTATACCTTTGGAGTTGTTACTAAATCACTGGGTGATTTGCAGGGCGAGGATTTCGAAGCCAAAGGCTGGGGCTTTAGCGTCAAAGGTATTACCCGCCAGATGAAAGTCGAAAACCAGCTGGACGACACCGTCGGCGTATTTTTAATCGGCGTCAAGCGGGTTGGCTTTATTGAAGACGGCGGTCTCTTTCGCAGCGACGTCATCAAAGCGGTCAACAAGACCGAAATAACCGGCCTGAGCGCTTTTGCCGATCTCTATAAGCAGCTTACTGATGAAGGCGCAGAAAAAATACTGCTGACTATAAAACGCGGCGGAGGCACCAGGTTCATCGTCGTCACGGTTGATAAAGACGGAGAAGAGGAGCTGAATGAAGAGTTGTAATAGCAGCAATTTAAGAGCAAATATTCTCTTTGTTTTCTTTATACTCTTTTTCTTTGTCGGAGCGACAGCAAATTCCCAGAACTTTGATTTCGGAAAGCTGGGCAGCCGCTCCAAAGCGTACATGGTTGTGATTGATATGCAGATTGAAGTTTCTTTCGGTATCAATACCAGTGACCAGGAAGAAAGATATCTGGGGACGATTGTCACCGAGGAGGGGCTGGTTATTTTTGACGGCACCGATATCGCCAGCGACAATATGTTTTCTTCTTTTTCAGGCTTAACCGTAAAAACAACACCTACTAAGATTGAAGTTACTACTTTGGATGGAATCTCTTATGACGGCGAATTGCTGGGTTATGACCGCTTTACCAAAGTGGGCTTTATAAAGATTCTTGCTGAAGGAAACGAAAAATTTTCTCCTGTAAAATTCAATAAGCATCATGAATTCAGAATTGGCGAGTGGCTGGCTCTGTTCATGCTCATGCCCGAGTTTATCACGCCGCCGCTGTCTGCGGACATTGGTATGGTTTCCAATTTAGTGGAAGCACCTGAACCTTTTCCGCTTACTGTTGGCTTTAATTCGATGCAGCTGGCTTCAGTCATATTTAACGAATCGCTTGAACCGGTCGGTATACTTGGCAGCCTGATGGACCCCTCCTCCGGTTCCGCCGATGGTGGCGCTATGATGGGATCGTTTGGCAGCGGCATGCCCATGCTGGGAGTCATAACGGGAGAGCGCATTGAAGAGTTAATCGCCGATCCGCCCACCGAAGGAGAAATAGAAAGAGGCTGGCTGGGTATTTCTCTG
>JADFLZ010000110.1 GCA_022564135.1 Candidatus Zixiibacteriota bacterium | reverse complement strand
GGTTAAGCCATGGTGTCGGGCAACTTCAAGAACATTTTCGATCTGCCTCTTTAAGCGGTAGACATCGTGCTTAATTTTTGGCAATATGTTTAGCTTTTCTTGTTCTGCTATTTCAGGAGCAAGCAGGCTGTCAACGTAGAGATTGATAGAAGCCAGGGGCGTTTTAAGTTCATGGGTAATGGCCATCATAAAGTTTTCCTGTTGCTGGCGAAGCTCCCTTTGCTTGACTAAGGTTCTGTAAATCATCCAGAGACCCGCCAGGAGCAACAGAAAAAACACGATTCCTTCCATTATAATCATTCTTCGCCGCGAGCTCTCCTGTTCGTAAATCTGCTCAATTACTTCCGCCGAGGCACCCAGTTCCTGAGACATTTGAATTTTTTCATCGGTTACGCGCTCCATCAGAATAAACCACCAGATGACGTTGGCGATAAGAAATATGACCAGAAAATTGAAGACCAAAAATGCTGCTCTTGGTTTTAACTGAAAGGGCATTACTGTAGCCGCCGAAAATTCTTATTCAACATAATTACGAAGAAACCATAGAGTTGACCTGAATCAAGGACATAAATGAAGAAATATTGAAAATTGAATCTTTGCTTTAACTCAGGCAGCAGCAACGTCCTGCTGAACTTTCCGCCCAACTGAGAAAAGGGGTGATTTTACACAGGCCTTATATCCGGCATAAATCAGCAGAATACCGATAAACTCTGCTACATACAGCACCTCGGTATAACCTGCCCGGCTCATGCCGCCGCCGATTCCTGGCAAAATTGCACCGATTGCTATTAGTGTGTTACCTTTGACCCGGTGTTTCATATCGGCTACTGACCGATAACGGACCGCCGATAAAATAGCCCCGCCTACTAAGAAGATAAAAGCATAAGTATTGATAAAGGGAGATATCAATCTTATCCAGCTCCAGATAATAACATCCCCTTGAGGAACATGAGATTTAACAAGAGCGTAATCCAGCGGCGTTAAAATAACCATGGTAGAGCCGAATAAAATAGCCGAGACCAGTATAACCGAAAGAATATGGGCGGTTCTTTTTTTCAGCATCAGATAAACAGTTCCCTGTGCCAGAGGCGCACCTCCCATTAAGGCTCCCGCAATATACCATGATCGAAAAAGAGGGTCACTCCAGCCAAAAATAGTTATCAATGACTCGATTAATGTCCCGAGACCGAAAGCAGTTACCCCAAACCCCCACCAGAGGATATGGGTAGAGTTCCCTTTGCCTGAATAATGACTAAACAGGGAAGAGGCAAAATAAATGCAGAACAGAGTTGTCAGTATTGGTAAATAGTACAGCCACATAAGTTTATCTGTTCGTTAGATACGAAATCGCCGATATTTAATTGTCACAGTAATGTCATCATCTGACATTATTCAGTACTTAGCCCGGATGTCCTGTTTAAGGCTGCACTATCTCATTCAGTCAAATCTCGATACAAGAAACCCAGAAAGGCTTCGTTCGATATAAAGCCATTGTATTGTGCATCAAAATCTGCAGTTGGTTTCGATGCCATAATCTGCTCCAGCGTTTTTTTATCAGCGACCATTTCTGAAACGCTTTCGAAGATAGTGCTCAACATTTTGTGATAAGCTTCAATGCCGGCCTTGTCGGTCAGGTCGCCATGACCCGGAATAATTTTTGTTTTGTCGCCCGCTAATTTTAGAATCGTTTCTACCGCGGCTATAACTCCGGAGACCGAGCCGCCGTTATCCAAATCTATAAACGGATAAGAAGAGGTAAACAATATATCACCGCCGTGAATTACATCGGCTTTACTGAAATGCACAATGGCATCACCATCGGTGTGCGCCGGTCCGACGTGGATAATGTTAACCTCGTCGCCATTTAAATGAAGAGTGATATCCTGTTCGAAGGTTATGACTGGTAGTCCTATATCTGCCACAGCCGGATTAGTGCTTTTGAAAAAGGGAATATTCATCTCGACAGAAAGCTTCTTTCTGACATTCTGGTGGGCCATAATAACAGCGCCGGTTTTTCCAAGCAGCTCGTTGCCGCCGGTGTGGTCGCCGTGGAAATGGGTATTTAAGAGAAAAGTATTGGCTGATTCTGCTACCGTGCCGCCGGTCAGTTCGTCAATCTTTGCTATGATTTTCTCGTGAAGCGGGGCAAACTGGTCGTCGATGATAAAAATACCGTCGCTTCCAAAAGAGAGGCCGATATTTCCACCGGCCCCTTGAAGCATATAAATATTGTCGGTAACCTTTACCGAGGTTATCTGGACTTTGTCTAAGTCCTGAGCGCTGACTGTGCCAAACGAGGTCAGTATAAGCACAGCCGTCAGAGCTAAAATAATTTGCTTTGTACGCATTTCTACTCCTTTTATTTTGAGCAAAAATACGATTGCAAATTATGTTTTACAACAAAAATTCTAAATGCTACTCCACCTCGCTGGTTATACGGTTCTTATTGACGATGTAAAACAAGACCGGCACCACCACCAGTGTTAAAGCAGTAGACGATATCAGTCCGCCTATCATCGGCGCCGCTATGCGCTGCATGACCGCCGAACCGGCGCCATGACTGAACATAATCGGCAGCAGGGCTATAAGTGTCGTCGCCACAGTCATCAATTTTGGCCGGACACGCTCCACGGCGCCTTCCATGACAGCTGATTTAAGATCATCAGCTGAGTTCAGTCTGCCTTCTCTCTTGTAGCGTCTTTTAGCTTCTTCTAAATAGACCAGCATTACCACGCCTGTTTCTGTGGCCAGACCTGCCAGCGCAATAAAACCGACGTAAACCGCCACCGAAGTGTTGTAACCCAGGAAATAAAAGAGCCAGATACCTCCGACTAATGCAAACGGCAGCGTCAACAGCACAATCAAACAATCGCTCAGATTCTTAAAATGCAAATAGAGCAGAAAGAAAACTATGAAGAGTGTCAGCGGCAGTATGACTTTCATCTTTTCTCTGACCGACAGAATATTTTCGTATTGCCCGGACCAGACCAGCGAATAGCCTTCGGGAAGCACTACTTCCGCTCGTACTTTACGCCTGGCAGCTTCTACGAAATTACCAATATCGGTGCCGGTAAGATCTACATAAACCCAGGCCGTCGGTCGGGCGTTTTCCGATTTGATCATGGTGGCGCCTTTGGCAAATTTGATATCGGCCAGATGCCCCAGCGGCACTCTGCCTTTGGCGGGCGTATCAATCAGCATATTCTTGATCGCTTCGGGTGTGTCACGCAGTTCGCGGGGATAACGGACATTGACAGAATATCTTTCACGTCCTTCTATATTATACGAGATATTCATACCGCCAATCGCCGATGCTATCGTCTTTTGAACATCACCGACTGTAAGTCCATAGGCAGCTGCCTTGAAACGGTCAATGTCTATATCAAGATAGTTGCCGCCGGTAATACGCTCGGCATAAACGGTTCTGATACCGGGCATCTCTTTTACAGAAGCCTCTATCCTCTGGGCAATGTTATTGAGTGAATCAAGATTCGGCCCCATTACTTTTATACCGACCGGCGTTTTGATACCGGTGGCCAGCATGTCGATGCGGGTTCTGATAGGCATCGTCCAGGAATTGGTAAGTCCCGGAAACTGAATGGCTCTGTCCAGCTCATTTATAAGTTTCTGAGGTGTCATTCCTTTGCGCCACTGGTCGCTCGGTTTGAGCTTGATAGTTGTCTCAAGCATCGTCAGCGGTGCCGGGTCGGTGGCAGTTTCGGCCCGGCCGACTTTGCCGAAAACCCTTTCCACTTCCGGAAACGACATTATAATCTTGTCCGTTTGCTGTAATAATTCTCTGGCTTTTCTGATTGAAATTCCCGGCAGTGTCGTAGGCATATAGAGCAAGTCACCTTCGTTTAAGGGCGGCAGAAACTCAGAGCCTAAATTGAGCAGCGGGAAAATACTAACCAGCAGAATCAGAACCGTAATTACCATGGTTATAATTCTGTGCTTTAATGCAAGAGAAATTACAGGCTTATAAAGCGCTATGCTTATTCGGGAAATCGGGTTTTTCTTTTCAGAACGAATCTTTCCTTTTAAAAACAGCGCAATCATTGCCGGAATAACCGTAATTGATAACAGCGCGGAGGCGGCCATGGCAAATGTTTTGGCATAAGCCAGCGGTTTAAACAGCCGGCCTGATTGACCCTCAAGCGCCAGAATCGGCAGAAACGAAATCGTTATAATCAGCAGTGAAAAGAAAAGCGCCGGGCCGACTTCTTTAGCAGCGGCGATAATCGACTCGTTGCGGGAAATCTTGCCGGCATCTTTTTCGAGATGCTTGTGAGCATTTTCCACCATTACAATTGAAGCGTCAACCATGACGCCAATGGCGATGGCAATACCTCCTAACGACATAATGTTGGCGTTAATGCCCAGCAGATGCATGGTCAAAAGCGAAAGACCTACTCCGGCCGGAAGAGTTACTACCGCAATAATTGTAGATCGTACGTGCAGCAAAAACAGGAAAGTAATCAGAACTACAATTAATATTTCTTCAATAAGCGTGTTGCGAAGGTTCGTTGTCGCTCTGTCGATTAATGCCGAACGGTCGTAAACTACTACTACTTCTACACCTTCCGGGAAACTTGCCTCAAGTTCAGCTAATCTGACTTTGACTCTGTCAATGACTTCACGGGCGTTTTCTCCGAAACGCATTATGATAATGCCGCCTACTGTTTCGCCTTCTCCGTCAAGTTCAGCTACGCCGCGTCTTATTTCCGGGCCATACTGAATATTAGCAACCGATGAAAGAAGTAGCGGTACACCATTTGGCATCATCTTTATCGGGATAGAGGCCAGGTCATCAAGAGACGTAAAATATTCTTCGGTGCGCACCATAAACTCAGTTTCGCCGAGTTCAATGAGCCGTCCGCCGGCAGCGCCGCTGGATTTTTTTACAGCGCTGATGACATGGTGCAGACTGATATCATGAAACTCAAGTTTCTGCGGGTCAACTTCGATCTGATACTGACGGACATAACCGCCCACCGTGGCAACTTCAGAGACACCTTTAAGCGATGACAGCTCGTATTTCAAGATCCAGTCCTGCAAAGAGCGCAGTTCTGCCAGGTCATGTTTATTCTCTCTGTCTACCAGGGCGTACTGATAAACCCAGCCGACACCGGTGGCGTCCGGACCAAGTTTAGGAGTAACACCTTCGGGGATACGGTCGGCTACCTGCGACAGATATTCTAAAATACGCGAGCGAGCCCAGTATATATCTGTGCCATCTTCAAAAATTATATAGACAAACGAGAGACCGTAGTAAGAATAACCGCGAACGGTTTTGGCTCCCGGCACGGCCAGCATAGCGCTTGAAATCGGATAAGTTACCTGGTCTTCTACAACCTGTGGCGGCTGGCCGTCATATTCGGTCTGAATGATTACCTGAACATCGGACAGGTCCGGTATGGCGTCTACAGCGATATTATCGGCGGCATAATATCCGGCGAATAAAATCACCACCAGAAAAGTCAGCACCAGCCAGCGGTTATGTATCGAGTATTCAATAAGTTTGTTAATCATTACTATTGACTCCTAATGGTGCTGGTGAGCATCGCCCCCGCCTGAATTGCTGGCAATAGCTTCGTTAAGCCTGGTTTCGCTGTCGAGCATAAATTGTCCGGAAACTACAACCATTTCGCCGGTCTCCAGCCCTTCGAGTACTTCGACCATGTCGCCGTCTGAAACCATGCCGGTTTTTATGGTTCTGGCTTTAAACTCTCCAGGCGAGGTTTCAATAAAAACCAACTGGCGCATGCCTGAATTGATAACTGCCGAGCGAGGGATAACAATAGAGTGCTCAGGTGTTATCATGCTGATCCTGACTTCAGCAAACATCGACGGTTTTAAGAGGCCCTTAGCGTTATCAATTTCAACTCGAACTTCAGCCTGACGGTTGCTGTTTAAAAATGGTGATATGTAAATTATATTTGATGAAATTTCTTTACCTAATAAAGACGGCGAAGTGATTGTTACTTCCTGCCCGTAACTTATATAAGGCAGGTCCTGCTCATAGACGAAAGCAGAAACCCAGACCGATGACAAATCGGCTATCTTAAAGAGGTCCTTGCCTGAAGAAATATAATCTCCCTCTTTGACATACTTATCGGTTACTGTTCCGCTATAAGGGGACCTGATCGTCATTGTCCGCGTTACCTGGCCGGATTCTTCCAGCTCTTTAATCTGTCGGTCTGATATGTCCCAGTTTTTCAGGCGATTGTAAGCAGCGTTTATCATTCTGGACTGAACAGCGTTGCGCTCTTCGGAATCAGAGCCGAAAGTATTAAAGGCTATCAGATATTCCTGCTGAGCTGCCACAAGTTCCGGGGAATATATTTCAAACAGCGGCTGTCCGGCATTTACTTTAATACCGGTTTCATTTACAAAGAGTTTTTCCACATAACCTTTAATTTTGACGTTTATGGAAAAAAGTTTGGGTTCACTGTAAGCAACATTACCATAGGCGCGAACTGTTTTGCTGATTTTCATAAAGTCAACTTTTGTGGTAGCCACGGCCATGTTCTGACGGGTAATCGGGTCAATCAAGACCGTACCGTCACTTTTGCCTTTATCAATTTTAAGGACAAGATTCATATTGCAGATGGGGCAGATGCCCGGTTCGTCAGTGATTATATGCGGGTGCATGCCGCAAGTGTATTGCTGAACTTTACTGTCTGGCTCAGAAGTACTGACCATTTTGGAATGACTTTCCATTTCAGAATTGTTTTCCATGCTGGAGCTGCTCTCCATTTCAGAATGGTCATCAGCTGCTTCTTTCGGCACCAGATTCATATTGCACTTCGGGCAAAGTCCGGGTTCGTCTGAGACAACTTCAGGATGCATCGGACAGACGTAAACCTGATCTGAGCTTCCCGAAACATCTTCTTCGGGAACCAGATTCATATTGCACTTTGGACAAAGTCCGGGTTCGT
>JADFLZ010000109.1 GCA_022564135.1 Candidatus Zixiibacteriota bacterium | reverse complement strand
ACCGGGTGCGCCAAGGGCCGGCCGGGCTGCAGCGATATCGCCGTTAGGCATAATATCGCCATCCCCAATACTCGAATATGGCACACCATACAAAGGACCGCCGGGAGCGTTTTCCACACCGGGCGGAAAGTGCGGCCGGGTAATGTAACAGGCAGTCAGAGTCGAAAAAGCATGCTGATTACTGCTCAAATAGGCAGCGGTTCTCGCTTTGGCAATCGCTCCAAAGGTAGTATCAAATACGTTGGTATCGGTACTGCCGGTCATCCGAAAGACGCCAAGTACATTGGCTTCGCGGTCGACAACTGCTACTGTCACAACCGCGCCAATCTGTTCAGCGGCATCGACTGCCTGTGCCAAAAGTGTCTGAACATCCGACACGCTCAAATCAGGAGTACCGGTTGGTGAATTTACGATTTTGGCCTGCTCGGAATCACAGCCAGACATTAATATCAGCGCAATGGCCGCCAAAATCAGAAGCAATAGCGAAATTATTGAAAAAACAGTCGATTTAGACTGATGAGAGACATCTAAAATAGCGGTTTTTTGTTTCATTTAGCTCTGTCTAGCCCCTTGCGAACGTTCTTAAATACAACATCCCGTAACTAAAAAGGCCGAAATATTCTTTTTTTTGGGACTTTCCTTCCACTTGCAGAAATCTTGTTCCTGCTGAATGCCCCAAATTGCATGACAATGCGGTGACTGTCAAGGCCTTTATGCAGACAGACTTAAAATAAAAGAATCACTACGATGCAAAGTTTGGTCTGTACAAATTATTTCAACATTGTTATTGTTACTGTCTGAACAATTGTGTCAAATGTGCCAAAAAATTGATTTCAGCCCTGCTGGCGGCAGAAAGAACAGAATGTCGAAACTAAAGCAGATTAGTAAATTGGTAAGCAAAAATTCGAGCAAGATTCTGATGATAGTAATGGATGGTCTGGGCGGCTTGCCATTTGATATGAATGATACCAGCGGAAAAACAGAGCTGGAGACCGCCCGCACTCCCAATCTTGACAAACTGGCAGCAGAAGGAATCTGCGGCCTGCATCTGCCGGTCGGAACCGGCCTTACTCCCGGAAGCGGCCCCGCCCATCTGGGCTTGTTTGGCTATGACCCTCTGGAGTTTCAGATCGGGCGCGGCGCCTTGGAAGCTGTTGGCATCGGCTTTGATCTGAAAAAAGAGGATGTTGCCGCCCGCGGAAATTTTTGCACAGTCGATGACAGCGGCAAAATCAGCGACCGCCGGGCCGGTCGCATTGATACTTCCACCTGTCAGAAGTTATCTGCACTACTAAATGAAAAAGTCAAAATTGATGGCGTAGAAGTAATTGTGCAAGCGGTTCGTGAACACAGGTTCTTATTAGTGCTCCGCTCAGACGGCCTGAGTGATGCAATTTCTGAAACCGACCCGCAAAGAACAGGCACAGCACCATTGGCGCCGGAGGCCTTCGAACCCAAAGCTGACAAAACTTCTTCAATAATAGCAGATTTCGTCGAACAGGCGGCTGTTATCCTAAAAGACCAGCAGCCGGCCAATATGCTGCTTTTGCGCGGATTTTCTCAGCTGCCCGACTGGCCTTTGTTTCATGAACTGTTCGGGCTCAAAGCCTGCGCCATAGCGGCCTATCCGATGTACCGCGGGGTGGCCAAACTTGTGGGGATGGAACCATACGAAGTCGATGATAATCTTGATAAAGAGTTTGCCCTGCTTGAGCAGCACTGGCAGAACTACGACTTTTTCTTTTTGCACATGAAACAAACCGACAGCGCCGGTGAAGACGGCGATTTTGATAAAAAAGTTGCGCTGATAGAAGGTATGGACCAGATGATTCCGCGCGCCATGAAACTAAAGCCTGATGTTATAATAGTCACCGGCGACCACTCCACACCGGCTATAATGAAAAAGCACAGCTGGCATCCGGTGCCAATATTATTATGGTCAAAACTCTGCCGCCCTGATAATGTCAAAGAATTCGGCGAGCGTGCCTGCATGGGCGGATCACTTGGCGCAGCCTTTCCGGCTACAGATATTATGCCGTTAGCTCTGGCCAACGCAGGACGATTAGAAAAATTCGGAGCGTAAGCTCATTATGTACCTACGAACATTGAACCTCATCCTAGTTGCTCAGGTCGACGGCA
The DNA here is from genome assembly GCA_022564135.1 of Candidatus Zixiibacteriota bacterium. Classification (GTDB taxonomy): domain Bacteria; phylum Zixibacteria; class MSB-5A5; order GN15; family FEB-12; genus JACZWU01. The sequence continues at coordinate 4,834 of JADFLZ010000109.1, read as the reverse complement.
ACCATGATAATGATAGTCGACGTTATCAGCGCTACCCACCCCCTTCCCGATGCTCCCAGGTATAGTGTCGTTTGAGTTTCCCTAACGGTTTCAAAATTGGATGGGCCTAAATAGTTCTGTCTCTCATATGGAAGAATATCAAGATACGCGTCTATGGAGAACCATTCGTGAACTGCCAGCGCGGCAGAAAAGGCAAAACCGGGATAACTGCCATTGCCAGTCCCTGCAATTAACAGAAGAGGAGATAAATCCAAGGCTACTCCTTTTCCCAACCACTTACGATAGCGAGGTCCAAAACCGAAGTTTTTGACACCGCTATAGGCAGACATGTGAAATGAACCACCTAAAGCCGATGATCCCTTGTTGTTAAACATTAATCCCAGGTTAACTGTAAACAGCAAATCATCCGTTCCTCTTCGAATTCCGCTTTCTGCAATTCTTTTGTAAAGAAAGCCAGTCTCAAAAATCAAGAAAGAGCAGCACTTTCCCTTGGGTTTACCGCGAAAGCAAAAACCGCAGCTATTGCCTTCAGTATTGTTTTGCCCATATGCACTCACGGCAAAAGCTAACATAGCGAAACATAGAGACATTCTAAGATAATTACTTGGTTTCATAGCAAACACCTCCAAACGATTAAAAATTGAATTGCGTATGAAATAAAGTATAAAGAAAAAGAATATAGACTACAAGTTTTCTATTACTTTAATCACCGATTTGGCATCGTTCATAATGTAAAAGTGGATACATTCAACCCCGCCGCCTAATAGCTCCCGGCATTACTTAATAGCCCAGATTTCTTGTAGGTCAGTACCCACCTCCTTGGCGATGTTCTTGCACTATCTGCAAAGGCAGCACTGAATTAATGATAACAGCCTGAGCTCAAAATCCAATTCCGTGAACACCACCATAGATAACAATAACGACAATGAGTACTATAGGTAATGCTAACACAGCCCAGGATCGCCCGCTTGCCCCTAAATATAAACCAGTTTGAGTTTCATTGACCGTCGTCTCATATGGAATAGAGGCTGAGTAAATCTTCTTTTCATAACGTATAATATCGAAATAGGCATCAATAGATAATAACTCGTATATAGAATATGATGCCGAAAAGGCGAAACCGGGAAATCTAAAAGTCCTGATTCGGTCATTATTTCCTGAAATTAACAATCGAGGAGACAAATCAAGTGCGGATTTTTTCGTCAGCCACTTTCGATAACGGAGTCCAATTCCAAATCGGTAGTAATCATAATCGGCTGCTAAGTGAAATGAAGCACCTATGGCCGAGGAGTTACTTCTGTTAAACATCAAACCCAAATCGGTAGTAATCAGAAACTTTGATAAAGAAGACGGCTGCCCGCTGCCGGAAATTCTGCTTAGTAATCCGGACTCATAAATTAAGAAAGAGCAACACTTTCCTTTGGGCCTGCCGCGAATACAAAAACCGCAGCCATTGCCTTCAGTATTGTCTTGCCCATATGCAGGCACAGCAAAAGCTAACATTGCGAAACATAGAGACATTCTAAGATAATTACTTGGTTTCATCGCAAACACCTCAAACAATTTAAAATTGAATTGCGTTAGATGTGAAGTATAAAGAAAAAGAATATAGACTACAAGTTCTTTATAACTTTAGTCACCGACTTGGCATCGTTCATTATATAGAAGTGGATGCATTCAACACCGCCGTCAAGTAGCTCCTGGCACTGCTTAGTAGCCCAGTTGATACCGATTTCTTTGGCATGTTTGTCGCTGGAATTTACTTCATCAACTAGTTCATCGGGGATACTTATATTAAAGAACTTGGCCAGCGTTGTCAGCTGCTTGGCGCTGTTAAGTACTTTTAATCCGGGGAGAATCGGTACAGTTATGCCTGCCTGCCGGCATTGTTTGACAAACTCAAAAAATGAACTGTTATCAAAAAACATCTGGGTGACGATGTAGTCCGCGCCTTTGTCTACTTTGCTTTTCAAATAAGCAATATCAGTCTTTGTATTGGGGCATTCGACATGCTTTTCAGGATAACCTGCTACACCGATGCACATATCAATCGGGGCAGAGTTGGCTATCTTTTCTAAAAACTTTCCCTTTTTTAAATCAATTAACTGCTCAACTAATTCGCTGGCAAATACATTGGCGGAGTTGCTGCCTTTGGCAGGAGGCATGTAATTGGTTTCATCGCCGCGAATAGCCAGGAAATTGTGAATGCCCAAAAAATTAAGTTCAATGCAGGCATCCTCTGTCTCTTCCTGAGAAAATCCCCGGCACAACAGATGGGGGACAGTGTCAATTTTATAGCGGTTTTGAATTATTCCGCAGATACTGATAGTTCCCGGTCGTTTTTTGCGGATATGGCGCTTGATTGTTCCGTCGCTTAACTCTTCATAATAGGCCTCGGCCGAATGAGCGGTGACATCAATAAACGGCGGGTCAAAGGGGAGAATCTGTTCAACTATATGCAGTATGTTATCAACGCTTTTGCCGCGGGGCGGAGGGACTATCTCGTAGCTGAAAAGTGGATTTCTGGCTTTGTCTAAGTGCTCGGTTACATACATTTACTTGGTTACAGCAGTTTCTTTTTTAGGTTCATAATTCAAATTTGTGGCCAGCCACTTTTCTACTACGCTTACCGTCATTTTTTTTCTTGAGGCGTAATCCTCAACTTGATCCCGGCCAATCTTACCCACTCCGAAATAAAATGAATCGGGATGTGAGAAATACCAGCCGCTGACTGAGGCCGCCGGCCACATAGCAAAACTCTCGGTTAACTCTATACCAGTTTTGCTCTCAGCCTCGACTAAGTCAAACAAAAGTCTCTTTTCGGTATGGTCGGGGCAGGCCGGGTAGCCGGGTGCAGGGCGAATTCCCTGATAGCTTTCTTTTATCAGCTCTTCACTCTCGAAAGATTCATCAGAAGCATAGCCCCATAATTCTTTTCTGACTTTTTCGTGCATTGCTTCGGCCATCGCTTCGGCAAGTCTGTCGGCCAGCGCTTTTATCATTATAGAATTATAATCGTCTTTGTCGGCCTCAAACTCAGCGACTAATTTATCAATGCCGATTCCGGCTGTAACAGCAAAGGCTCCGATATAATCTTTTTTGCCCGAATCTTTCGGCGCTACAAAATCTGAGAGACAGGCCAGATGTTTTTTGTTTTCCCGGTCGCGCTGCTGTCTTAGGTGGTGCGTTGTCATAATGATTTCGGTTCGACTGTCATCAGTATAAATCTCAATATCATCACCGACAGCATTTGCAGGAAAAATTCCGACTACAGCTTTTGCTCTTAAAAGTTTTTGACTGATAACTTTGTCGAGTAGATTACTTACGTTGTCAAACAATTCACGGGCTTCTTTTCCCACTCGTTTATTATCAAACAGTTTCGGGTATTTTCCGGGAAGCTGCCAGACTTGGAAAAACGGCGTCCAGTCGATATAGCTGACGATATCAGCGATCGGAAAATCTTCGAAATGCGTAATGCCGGGCGCTGCCGGAACCGGGGGACTGTAGGAATTCCAGTCTATCTTTACTTTTCTTGCGCGGGCTTTAGCTATCGGTGCAAATGACATAGCCGAGCTGCGGCTTTCTCTTTCCTTGCGGAGCTTTTCGTATTCCTGGCGGACATGGTCGGAAAAAGCATCCCGTTTATCTTCGCTTAACAGATTTCTGACAACTTTGACAGACCTCGAGGCATCTGATACGTGCACCGTGGCACCACTGTAAGACGGCTCAATTTTGACAGCCGTGTGTGCTCTCGAAGTTGTGGCGCCGCCAATCAAAAGCGGCAGGTTGAGCCCGCGTCTGTTCATCTCCTGGGCGACCTGAACCATCTCATCCAGCGAAGGTGTTATCAGCCCGCTTAAGCCGATTATATCAACATCGTTTTCACTCGCTGCCTCAAGAATTTTATCGGCCGGGACCATCACGCCCAGATCAATAATTTCGTAATTATTGCAGCCTAATACTACGCCCACGATATTTTTGCCAATATCATGCACGTCTCCTTTGACAGTAGCCAGGAGTATTTTTCCGTTAGAGATTGAAGCACCTGAGCGCTTCTTTTCTTTCTCCATGTAAGGCTCTAAAATAGCCACAGACTTTTTCATAACCCGGGCGCTCTTGACAACCTGCGGCAGGAACATTTTGCCTGAGCCAAACAGGTCGCCAACTATGTTCATGCCGTCCATAAGAGGACCATCTATAACGTACAGAGCCTTATCATATTTTGACATCGCTTCAGTGGTGTCGTCCTCAATAAACTCAACGATACCGTGTACCAGCGCATGTGATAATCTTTCTTCGACCGTCCCTTTACGCCATTCCAGCATCTGGGCTTTGTCTTTCTTTTTCTCTTTGACTCCGGTGGCGATTTCGGTCAGACGAACAGTTGCTTCAGTATTGCGGTTCAAAATGACATCTTCGACAGCTTCTCGTAAATCAGCAGGTATATCGTCATAAACAGTTAACTGTCCGGCGTTGACAATACCCATATCCATGCCGGCTTTGATAGCGTGATATAAAAAGACTGAATGCATCGCTTCACGGACAGCATCGTTGCCGCGAAACGAAAAGGAAAGGTTGCTGACTCCGCCGCTTATCAGGCAGTGGGGCAGAGTCTTTTTTATAGTGCGGCAGGCCTCTATATAGTCAACGGCATAGTTGTTATGCTCGTCGATGCCGGTCGCGACCGCGAAAATATTCGGGTCAAAAATAATATCCTGCGGCGGCAGGCCGACTGTTTCAGTCAAAATCTTATAAGCGCGACTGCAGATTGCAACTTTCTTCTCATAGGAATCTGCCTGGCCGCTTTCATCAAAGGCCATCACGATTGTTGCCG